>NZ_JALNTK010000030.1:36514-43357 GCF_023161865.1 Pseudoalteromonas sp. 2CM36K | reverse complement strand
ATCGTCTAGAGGCCTAGGACACCGCCCTTTCACGGCGGTAACAGGGGTTCGAATCCCCTTGGGGACGCCACTTACTTGCTTTAAGTAATATATACAGCAGTATGACACCACACACTCTATCCGCAACTTTAAAAAGAGTGAAAATCTCTTAATACGCCACTTACTATTTATTAGTAAGACAGCTTTTATTAAAAAGTATCTAAAATCAGTCCTGCATTTCCATCACTACTTCAAAACTATCCAGTGAAGTTAAAATCTCAAAATTAAATAATTTAATATAATAACTCCTATATATTATTAGTTTCTTTCCTTTCTTTATATTCAGCTTAAATAAACTTCACCTATGTTAGGGTACATATAAACGTCCAAATAAATAGGAGGTTATATGGCAAGTGGATGGGCACGCGATGGTGCAATTCAAGATCAAATCGACGCCAGCGTTAATGATGCTGTGCAATATGCTAGAAGTAACTTAGTTTCTGGAGCCAGTGCCGAGCTATGTGAAGAATGTGATGAACCAATACCACAGGCACGAAGACTTGCGTTACCAGGTGTTAAGTATTGTGTAAGCTGCCAAGTTGAACTAGAAGGTAAAGGCGCACTTTCTAAAGGGCTTAATCGGCGTGGCAGTAAAGATAGTCAATTACGATAAAAAGGTGCATACAGCACCTTTTTTAAAATTGTATCAGAGTTGAGCTTAAAAAATTAAAAAGCCGCTTAGTAAACCTATTAAATATATTTACTAAAATTTATTCATATTTTCTTTTTTCTGAATAAGTTCAATTGAGTAGCCATCTGGATCTTTTACAAACGCTATTTCTGTTGTGCCACCCTTTACTGGACCTGGTTCACGGCTTACGTTACCGCCAGCGGCCTTGATATCAGCACAGGCTTTATAGATATCATCAAACTCAATCGCGATATGACCATAGGCATTGCCTAAATCATAGCTGTCGGTATCCCAGTTATAGGTTAGTTCTAGTACTGTCGTGTCAGTCTCATCACCGTATCCTACAAAGGCAAGGGTGTAGCGGTACTCTTCGTTATCAGCACGGCGTAACTCTTTCATACCGAGCACTTGAGTATAAAACGCAATTGATTTATCTAGATCAGCAACCCGTAACATGGTGTGTAGTAAACGCATTTAAACCCTCTTAAAATTCACATAAATTTTGATAACGCAGCTACTTTGTAACGACTACTGCTGCGCTGTTAAAATATCAATAATCCGATTATAAATTATTTCTGTGAGCATCACAGTATCATCGCCATTAGTATTTATAAACTGTACAACGACTGTATCGATATCCTTATAATAACGAGCAATGCTTGAATACCCTAATACCCAACCCGTGTGTTCATACTTATAAAGCGATGTATACAAAGCTTGCTCTTGTTCGTCGAAAAAAGCGCCTTTGTTTAAAGCAATAAGAAAGTCGCCTATATCTTGTGCGGTAGCCACATAGCCTTGATCGAGTGCTTTAAAATCATTCTCATAACCTACGTAGTAACCACTCATCAAATCTACTAAATTTATTTCATGCACTGATGAAAACGTGTTCGTTAGGCCAAGTGGCGTTAAAATTTCATCTTTAATATATTGGTTGTGATCATAACCCAGTACGTTAGACATAATTTTTCGCAGCAACAAATAATTGGTATTAGAATAGCCATAATCAGCATCAGGGCTAAAATCAGCGGGTTCATCGAGCACTAATGCAAGTGGATCAGGGTAGGTGATTGACCAATCAAAATTATCGGTGTCTGTGTAATTGGGTATGCCACTTTTGTGTTTTACCATCATTCGTAATGTAATCTTATCTGCGTTTTCAATGCGTCCAATTAATGATGGAAGATAATCAGCCAGTGTTTTATCTATTTCAATACGTCCAGCGGCTGAAAGTTTGGTTAAAGCTGCTGCATCATATAACTTTCGAATGCTGCCAATTTTAAAAAGTGCATTAGGGTATGCGGGTATTTTTTGCTCTCGATCATGCCAACCATTTGCAAAATATTCAGGTTGCTGTCCTTGTTTATGAATGTAAACAATAATGCCATCAATTCCTTGTTCAATAGCCTCTTGTGTTTGTGCTTGAACGTTAGCGGGCAGTGGGTGAAAGTAATATAAAGCAAACTGCCAAGGGGCAAAAATGTATATGCTAGTAAGAGTAAAAATGAGAGCTGCAACGCGCAGAAGCGTGAGCGCCTTTTTGTTCTTCAATTGTATCATTGCATTCTGGCCTCATTTATTTTTGGAGTATGAGGATCAGCTCTTTATTCTACTAAACAGCAATATCATGTGATATTGCTGTTTAGTTATAAGGAGTTCAACTCTATTAAAATATACTTTTTACTTATTAGCTTTGCCCTTAAGAACATAGATTTCGCCATCAAAACTGCCTTGAATTGTTAATCCTTGTCCTGCAAGCTCCTTAAGATAGTCTACATGTTCTTGTGTAATATGTTGCCCCGGAACCAAAAGCGGAATGCCTGGCGGATAGGGCGTAACTAAACCGGCGCAAATGCGGTTGTTACTTTTGCTAATAGGTACCGATTCGCGCTCGCCATAAAAAGCTTCGCTTGGAATACAGGCTAAGTCTATAGCTGGTAGGTTTTCCGGTAAGCGAGAACGTCGCGTCGATGTGGCTAGTTTTACCTTGCCACTATCGAGCTTTTTCAACGCATTGTATAAACGAATGATCTTCGAACGCGTGCCGCCAAGAGTCAGTAACACCAAAATGGTACTGTGGGTGTATTTTTCTATTTCTAGGCCAATTTCATCGAGAAGGTATTTATGAATATCTTTTAATGAATAGGGTAATTCGCTAATGTCGATGAGAATCTTTAGCGGATCGTGACCCATGTTATCACCACTAAAGTGTGGAAATATTTCCATAAAATCTTGTTTACCAAGCACTTTAATTTGTTTGAGTGAAGCCATCTGTTGTTTAAATTCTTCCACATGGTTCAACAAAGCATTGAGTAACTTATAGCCTTCCATCTCCAATTGCTTTTGGCACACATCAAGCGACGCGATAAGCTGATATTTCGGCGATGTACTGGCATAAATACTGTAAATCTCGCGAAAGAAATCAGCATCAAAATCAGGATCGTTAACATGAATATAAGACGCCTGAGAAAATGCCGACACCACTTTATGCGCTGAATGAGTAACATAATCAGCGCCAGCATGAATGGCGGAATAGTAACGTAAGCTTGGATGAAACAGCGAGTAAGCAAACCACGCTTCGTCGATAAACACCTTAATACCATGCTGATGAGCAAATTCTACTACCTGTTTGAGGTCGCTCAGTAGGCCATCGTAAGTACAACCGGTAAGAACCAGTAATTTTGCATCGGTATTTTGTTCTATTGCTTGTTTTATATCAGCCAATGACGGTGGCGCAAAAATCCCATATTTAGGATTTAAAATACTCGACAAATAAATGGGTAAACTGGCTGATTGCAAAATGCCGTAGTGCACAGATTTATGGCAATTACGGTCAATAATCACTTTATCGCCCTTGCGAAGCAGTGTCTGCAAGATGATTTTATTTGAAGTTGATGACCCATTGGTAACAAAATAGGTATGTTTCACTTCAAACGTTGCCGCTGCTGACTCTTGGGCACGGCCAATGGTATTGGTGCTATCTGATAATGAGCCTAACGAATCGACTGACACCGACAAGTCACCCACGAACACATTACGGCCATAAAACTGATAAAAATCTTTAATATAAGGAGAATTTCTAAAGCTTGAACCGCCACTATGTCCTGGAGTGTGCCATGAATCGTTTGATTCACCAACATATCGGCGATATGCCGTCCAAAATGGGGTTTCTGAGCGATCATCGAAATCGTTAATCATATAACCTAAAATTGCTTCAGGGTCCGAGATTACTTCATCTTTAAAGAAGAATGACTCAATCTCCTCCGACTCATTAACGATTTCTAGCCCTTTTGTATCATCGCCAATAACATAAACGGGTAACTCAAGGCGGATCCTCTTTAGTTGCTCGATAAAGCGGCTATACATTTTCTCGCCTACTTTATTTTGCACATCCCAACTAAGTACAACAGCTTGAATATCGCCATCTTCTTCTACACACTCAAGCGCTTCTTTAAGTTCAAGACGTTCGATAATATCAATATGAATATCGCTTCGCTCAAAATTAGCAATTGTTTTTGACAAATTCGTTGAAAGCTCTTTTAAGATGCTAAGGTCTTGCTCAATTAGCAATATACGAAGTAAGGGTAACATAGAGGGTTCGCACTATAATTTTATTTATGCTCAGTAGCATAACTAAAGGAATGATACTTGTGAAATTAATACTTTGAAAATGTGCCTATAACTGCTTTTAGTATGGGTGCAGATATAAGCGTTTATTTAAATTAATTTGCAGTATAAGAAAGTGCAAGGTGCCAAAGTTAGGCACCTGCATTAAGAAATAGAATGTATTGGTAGAGGAACACTTGCCATATAGCTACTCAGTTTTACCTTTACACTCACACAAGTCTTCACTAATACAGCTGCCGCATTTAGGTTTACAGGCAACACAGGTATAGCGTCCATGCAGTATAAGCTAGTGGTGAACATCGACTTTAAACTCTTTAGGCACTAGTTTTTCGAGCTTCTTTTCTACTTCAACAACGTTCTTACCCATTGCAAACTTAGTAAGGTTTGATACACGGAATATGTGCGTATGTCGGCCAGCCAAAATATAAGAAAAGTAGATGTTAAAATGTTTTTATATCAGGCTGTTATGTGCCAATGTAGACATTAATCGTAACTTGCTTCTGTTGTAACATCATTTAGTACTAGAAGCATTAAGCATTAGAAAGTCAACTTGGTACTTGACCTGTCTATCGCTTTATAGTTTACATTTATTATCGCATTTAAAATGTATGAGGTTATATGTGTATCTTATTTCTGAGTTAGCTTCGTTGGTTGGCTTATCTAGAACGACTTTACTTTATTACGAAAAGCTTAATTTGATTTCGGGTAAGAGGCTAGAAAACGGCTATCGGGCTTATAGTGAAAGAGATTTACAGCAAGTTCGTTTAGTTCAACAACTACAAAGTGGTGGATTAACCTTGGCGGAATGTAAATCTTGTCTTGAAAGTAAATTGGATAGGTCTGTTCTTAAATTTCGTTATGAAGAGTTAGAGCAAGACATTGAGCGAAAACAAAAGTCGTTGGCTTTGTTGTCTTCCCTGTTAGGAGAAAACAGTAGTAAGTCATGGCATCAAACACTCGCTGAAGTCGCGCCAGATGCACATATAGACTGGTTAAAAGTCCAAGGGTTTGACGAAAAGCAAGCCCTAAGAATCAAATGGTTATCAAAAGACATGAACGAACATGACAAATATATGCAAGATTTCATGAGCGTATTTGAGGCGCTGGAGTCTTGGGGACCAAATAGTGAAGCTGACACTTCAAGAGCGTATGAATTACTCAGCACCAACCCTGAAAAAATTTTGGAGGTTGGTTGCGGTAAGGGCAATTCAACCATGTTACTCGCTAAACTATCAAGCGCAGAAATAGTAGCGACTGACAATGAACAAAATGCTCTTGATAAAGTAGAAGAAAAAATAAAGCAAAATAACCTGAGTGAACGAGTATCAACTAAGTGCATTAGCATGACTGAATTAGATTTTGGTTTAGAGAAATTTGACGTTATTTGGGCAGAAGCTTCCGCTTATGTTATGGGCATCGAAAACGCACTTAAGAAATGGAAATCGTTACTCAAAGATGATGGAACGCTGGTTTTTAGCGATTTAGTCTGGTTAATAGACGATCCAAGTCAAGAAGCTATTGACCATTGGAAAAGCGACTACCCCGATTTACAAAGCGTTGATACCCGCAGATCACAAATAGAAAAGGCTGGCTACGAACTTCAACACACATTCACGGTATCCGAGCAGGCTTGGAGGAGCTACTACGAGCCATTGGAACAACGTCTGAAAGAGGTCGCTTCAAAAATGGTAGGATCACAAGCTGTGATGGATATCCATAAGGAAGTTGATTTGTATAAATCAAGCCTCGGTGAGTTTGGTTACCAATTTTTTATTGCAAAAAAACTTTGACAGATCAACAGAAGTGGACTGATTTAAAATAACAGACAATCTTAACTCTAACACCACTCAAATGAAGGTTTTTGAATGGTGTTATATAAACTCTTTATGCTTAATAAAGCTAGAGCTATAGTTTGTTTTTACTCTTTGAAGACTTTAGCTATTCCGTTTTATCTTTAAACTCACACAAGTCTTCAATAATACAGCTGCCGCACTTAGGTTTACGGGCAACACAGGTATAGCGGCCATGCAGTATCAGCCAGTGGTGTACATCGACTTTAAATTCTTTGGGGATCACTTTTTCGAGCTTTTGCTCAACCGCTACCACGTCTTTACCCATGGCAAGCTTGGTACGGTTAGATACACGAAAAATATGCGTGTCTACCGCGATAGTCGGCCAGCCGAAGGCTGTATTTAATACTACGTTAGCAGTTTTACGGCCAACGCCAGGAAGGGCTTCTAGGGCTTCACGATTCTCTGGCACTTCACCGTTATGCTGATCTACCAATATTTGGCACATTTTGTATACGTTCGCAGCTTTGGAATTAAACAACCCGATGGTTTTTATGTAATCACGTAGTGTGTCGTGGCCAATATCTAAAATAGCTTGCGGTGTGTTTGCCACTGGAAAGAGTTTTCGGGTGGCTTTATTTACCCCAACATCGGTGGCTTGTGCTGAGAGCGTAACGGCAACTAGTAACTCAAACGGGCTTGAGTATTCAAGCTCCGTTTCAGGATGTGGGTTGTCATCGCGCAAGCGCGTGAGTA
>NZ_JALNTK010000030.1:28018-36414 GCF_023161865.1 Pseudoalteromonas sp. 2CM36K | reverse complement strand
TCTGGCGGCGTTACTTGTTTTGATTTTATTTGTGCATCAATGACGTTTTTAGCGGCGATCAGCAGCCCAAGCCCTAAACTAGTAACTCAAACGGGCTTGAGTATTCAAGCTCCGTTTCAGGATGTGGGTTGTCATCGCGCAAGCGCGTGAGTATTTGGTGACGTTTTTCTTTATTCATGTAACTTAAAACGCATTAGCTTTATTCAGTTAATGCGTTTTCCCCTTAAGTTAAGCTAGTAACACGCGCTCGTGGGCCTTTTTCAGCCTCTGGCGGCGTTACTTGTTTTGATTTTATTTGTGCATCAATGACGTTTTTAGCGGCGATCAGCAGCCCAAGCCCTAAGAATGCGCCGGGTGGTAAAATGGCCAGTAAAAATTGGCTATCAAAGCTAAATACTTCGATGCGTAAAGCTGAAGCCCAAGGGCCGAGTAATAAATCGGCGCCATCGAATAAGGTGCCTTGGCCAATCAGCTCTCGCATAGCGCCAAGTACAACTAGTACCAGCATAAAGCCTAAGCCCATCATCAAGCCATCAAAGGCAGATAAATGTACTGGATTTTTAGAGGCAAATGCTTCAGCACGACCAATAATGGCGCAGTTAGTCACAATCAACGGAATAAAAATCCCTAAAGATTGATAAAGGCCAAAAGTGTAGGCGTTCATTAACAGCTGCACAATCGTCACAAAACCGGCAATGATCATTACAAAAACCGGTATTCTGATATCTTTAGGCACCCAATTGCGCACAAATGATACGGTAATATTAGAGCCGACTAACACTAACAAGGTTGCTAAGCCTAAACCTAGCGCATTAGTAATCGTGGAGGTAACAGCAAGTAAAGGACATAAACCTAATAACTGTACTAAGGCGGGGTTATTTCCCCATAGGCCTTCTTTATAAAGAGTTTTTAATTCACTCATGGTGTTACCTCAGGGCAAGCATTCGCTGCTGCAAAAAGATCATCAAAGTTATTTTGTGCATACACTACCGCATTTTTAACTGAGCCAACTACAGCGCGAGGCGTAATGGTTGCGCCAGTAAATTGATCAAACTGACCACCATCTTTTTTAACGGCCCAACGCGCGTCACTTTCGCTTTGTACTGTTTTTGAATTAAATGAGGTGATCCAGTCTGACTTTTTAATTTCAACTTTATCGCCCAAACCTGGGGTTTCTTCATGCTTAGTAACCCTTACACCAGCAACGCTGCCATCGCGATATACCGCGCTAAGTAAGTTTATATCGCCACTGTAGCCGCTAGGAGTGACATGACGAATGACTAATGCAACGGGTTCGTCATCTTTACGTGCACGGTAAATTACTTGGTTGTCGTATGGCCCCAGTAAAGGGTCTGATATGATCACACAATCTTGAGAAAGTTCATTAGTGTACTTACTGTGCGGTAATACTTCTTGTAACTGATTAGTTAATTGCAGTTGCTCTTGCTCTGCAATTTTATCGGCCGTTAACGAGTTTATAGTGGCCACTAATCCTGTTGTAAGGAGTGCGAAACCGCATAATATTGCGCCATTTTTTACCATTGAAGAAATAATCATTTTACTGCTCCATGGCCATAAGTTCTTGGTTGTGTGTAGTAATCAATAAGCGGTACTGCAATATTGATCAGTAATACGGCAAATGCAACAGCATCCGGAAAACCACCAAAGGTGCGAATTAAATACACAATTAAACCAATCGCGGCACCATAAATAAGGCGGCCTCGATTAGTGGTTGCAGCTGATACAGGATCGGTGGCGATAAAAAAGGCTCCGAGCATAGTTGCACCACTAAATAAGTGAAACACCAGACCCGGCTCAGTGCCTGGCGAGGCAATATAACCAATTGCAGCGCATAGGCTTAAACTGGCAATAAAACTCACTGGTATATGCCAGTTAATCACTTTTGTTTTTAATAAATAAAGGCCGCCGAGTAAAAAGGCTAAATTAACCCAACCCCAACCTAGGCCAACCCATTCATTAAATACCGGTTTTTGCATACTTTCAGTGACGGTAAGGCTATGAGCAATATCTGTTTTTAACGTATCAAGAGGGGTGGCCATCGTGCTGCCATCAATACCCACTCTGAGCTGATCTAAGCTATATCCAAGAGTTGTAAAGTCACTAAATATTAGACTAAGCTGCTGGCTAAAAGTAATGCCCGTATTGAGTAACTCTGTAACCGGTAACCAGGCCGTCATTTGCACAGGGAACGACACTAATAAAAGCACATAGGCTGCCATTGCAGGGTTAAATAAATTAAAGCCTAAACCACCATAAAGTTGCTTAACAATAACAATGGCAAACAAACACCCTATAACAATAACCCACCACGGCGCTAAAGGTGGAATACTAATCGCTAACAGCACGCCGGTTAGCCATGCGCTGCCATCGCTTAATGAAGGCCAAATAGGGCGCTTACGCATTAGCATAATGGCTGCTTCAAATGCGCTTACACACACTAATGCTAATAATAATTGGATAAGTACACCGGTACCAAAAAATACAACTTGTGCAATAACACCAGGAATACAGGCCGCAATCACAGTTAGCATTAACCGTGTCACAGACTTGTGACTATGATTGTGGGGTGAACTGGCCATGGTTAGTTTCATGACTGATCGTTTCCTTCTTTTTGTTGCTTTTTAGCTTTAGCACGGGCAATGGCGGCGGCTACGGCGGCTTTTTTCTTCGCTTGAGCTGTTTGCTCTGAACCGTTAGAAGATTCATCGTTGCCTTGTGGCTCAGCATTTTCATTCTGTTGTGCTAATGCATTAGCTTGCGCTGCTTTCTTAGCTTTAGCACGGGCAATAGCAGCAGCTACTGCCGCTTTTTTATCATCTGCAGCCGGTGCTGGTGATTCACTTTCTGTGTCATCGCTTGGTGCTTGCTCATTGGCTTGTGCTGCTTTTTTGGCTTTAGCGCGGGCAATGGCCGCAGCTACCGCAGCCTTTTTATCATCTGCAGCCGGTGCTGGTGATTCACTTACTGTGTCATCGCTTGGTGCTTGCTCATTGGCTTGTGCTGCTTTTTTGGCTTTAGCACGGGCAATAGCAGCAGCTACCGCGGCTTTTTTATCATTGGCAGCGATTGGCGGTTCACTTACTGTGCCATCACTTTGGGCTTGCTCATTGGCTTGTGCTGCTTTTTTGGCTTTAGCACGGGCAATAGCGGCAGCAACGGCTGATTTTTTATCATCTACAGGCTCGTCATCACCATTGTTTTGTGCCTTTTGCTCTTTGTAAAGGCGAGCTTGTTCTTTACGTGCTGCGCGCTCTTTTGCAACTTCACTGTTATCTGGCTCGAGTTCGCCACCTTGCTTTTTCGCTTTAGCGCGCGCAATTGCCGCTGCTACAGCTGATTTATTGTCACCATCGCTGGTTTTATCTTTAACGCGGGCAAGGGCATCGGCTACTTTTTGCTGCTCTTCGGTCGATTTAGGGGCAGGTTTACGTTTGTGGCGATTTTTTCGCTCAGCTTGTTCTTGCTCTAAACGCGCTTTACGTGCATCAAAGCGTTCTTTAGCGCGATCTGATTTTATCTTTTCGGCAATTTGCTCTTTAATTTCAACTTTTGCAACGCGGTAATACTGAACAAGTGGTATTTCACTAGGGCATACATAGGCACAGGCACCACATTCAATACAGTCAAATAAGTTATGCTCTTGGAGTTTGTCGTATTCTTTTGATTTAGCAAACCATTGTAATTGTTGTGGTAATAACGAGACAGGGCAGGCATCGGCACAGGCACTGCAGCGAATACAGGCTTTTTCTGGGCCAGGCTCTGCTAACTCCTTATGATCTGGGGCAAGTATGCAGTTTGTTGTTTTAACAACGCCAATACGAACTGTGGGTAAGGTAAAGCCCATCATAGGGCCGCCCATGATCACGCGTTGCTGTGGCACCGGTGAAAAACCTTGGCAATCAAGTAAGTGCTTAATTTCAGTACCTAATAACGCCCATACGTTGCCAGGATTATGTATAGTATTGCCGGTAACGGTAACGACACGCTCAATTAACGGTTTACCTTCGTATACAGCTTGCTGAATCGCAAATAAAGTGCCGGTGTTATGTACTAAAATGCCGATATCAGCAGGGATACCGCCGTTTGGTACTTCACGGTTAGTGAGCAGTTTTATTAGCTGTTTTTCACCGCCAGAAGGGTAAACAGTAGGCACGGTTTGTATTAAGATATGCTCGTTATGCTTCGCCGCTTCTGTCATGGCTGTGATAGCCTCGGGCTTATTATCTTCAATACCAATAATACACAGCGTCGGATTGAGTAACTGCTGCATTAGCTCAATACCTTTGACTATTTCAGCGGCGTGCTCACGCATTAAGGTATCGTCAGCCGTGATGTAAGGTTCACACTCAACCGCATTAACAATCAAAAATTCAATAGGTTGTTTAATATCAGCTTTTACATAGGTTGGGAAGCCTGCGCCGCCCATCCCAGAAATACCCGCATTATGAATAACATCAACCAGTTCATCGTGTGATGCAGTGGCTGGGTTTGCTAAAGGCGATAATTCACACCAGGTATCGTTGCCATCGGGTTCAATAATAATGCTTAATTCAGGTAATGCCGAAGGATGCGCTGATGGCATAGGCGTAATATCAATAATTGTGCCTGATGTAGGTGCATGTATTGGCACCGACCAATTAGCTGATGCCTTTGTTAAGGCTTGGCCTTTTAATACGTGCTGGTTTTTTTCAACTATTAATTTACCACTAGCGCCAATGTGCTGCTTTAAAGGCAGAACAAGTTTTTCAGGCAAAGGGAGTCTGGCTATAGGCGCACTATTAGATAATGATTTCTGCTGAGGAGGATGTACGCCGCCAGGAAATGCCCAGACGGTGCCTTTTTTTATTTGTTCAAGTAACTTTTCCACTCAAACCTCTAATCTATTTGGGTAACTGGAATAGCGTCTAATTGCCATTTCCAGGTTTGTTTTGTTGGTGCAACAGGTAGCATGTCAATACAATCGACCGGACAAGGTTCAACGCACAAATCGCAGCCAGTGCATTCGTCAATTAGAACGGTATGCATTTGACGTGTTGCACCCACAATGGCATCAACAGGGCAGGCTTGAATACATTTGGTACAGCCAATACATTCGTCTTCGCGGATATACGCCACTGTTTTAACCGGATCTGCTTGTTCACCGCCAGCGAGGGGTTTAGCCTCAACACCCATCAAATCAGCCAATTTTTTAACTGTCGCATCACCACCTGGAGGGCATTTATTTATTTCATCGCCATTGGCAATGGCTTCTGCATAAGGACGACAGCCCGGGTAACCACATTGGCCGCATTGTGTTTGCGGTAAAATGGTGTCTATTTGTTCTACAACAGGATTACCTTCAACTCGAAAGCGCACTGCTGCAAACCCTAAAATTAATCCGAAAATTAACGCCAGCAAACCCAGCGCTATTAAAGCGTACAACAAGGTCATATTAAAACTTCACTAATCCAGTAAAACCCATGAAGGCCATTGACATTAAACCTGCCGTTATCATTGCGATTGAGGCACCTTTAAATGGGGTTGGTACGTCTGCTGCGGCTAAACGCTCGCGCAATGCAGCAAATAAAACCAATACTAATGAAAACCCCACCGCAGCACCAAAGCCATAAACGGCCGATTGTAAAAACGTGTGATCTTCTTTGATATTTAATAAAGCAACACCCAATACCGCACAGTTAGTGGTTATTAAAGGTAAAAATATTCCCAGTAACCGGTAAAGCGTTGGACTGGTTTTTCTGACAACCATTTCAGTAAATTGTACAACAACAGCTATCACTAAAATAAAGCTCATTGTTTTCAGATAGGTAATATCCAAAGGTAATAAAATATACTCATTTACTAAATAGCTTGTTACAGAGGCAAGCGTTAGCACAAAAGTAGTTGCCAAAGACATACCTATGGCTGTGTCAAGTTTCCCAGACACACCCATAAACGGGCAAAGGCCTAAAAATTGTACTAATACAAAGTTGTTGACTAACACTGTTCCAATTAATAACAAGACGTATTCTGTCATGTGTGCCTCACGCTAATAAAATCCCGTGTATTATCCTTTTTT
Source organism: Pseudoalteromonas sp. 2CM36K (assembly GCF_023161865.1). Classification (NCBI taxonomy): domain Bacteria; kingdom Pseudomonadati; phylum Pseudomonadota; class Gammaproteobacteria; order Alteromonadales; family Pseudoalteromonadaceae; genus Pseudoalteromonas; species Pseudoalteromonas sp. 2CM36K. The sequence goes on along the minus strand of NZ_JALNTK010000030.1, from coordinate 30,338 downwards.
CTACTGTGATTAACAACACGTTGAGTGATTATCAGTTAAATAAACAACGTTAAATAATGGGCTAATTGTAAAGGGTTAAATTTAAGGGAGTTTGCAATTAAAAAACTGTCAGCATTTTAACGATTGAACAGTCATAAAAGCACACATTAAAAAGTAAAAAAGAGCATAAATGCTCTTTTTTATCATTAAATAGGGTAATTAGTTAGATGTCTTTGGGCTTTTCAATGTAGTACCCTTGAACACCATCTAGGCATAACGTATCTACAATGTGTTTTTCTTCTTGGCTTTCAACGCCCTCAGCAAAAACACTGACGCCAATTCTATGAGCAAGGTCGACCATTAAACGCATAAAGTACTGATTATTTTTATCATCCTCTAAGCCTCGGGTATAACTTGCATCCATTTTAATAAAGTCTGGTTTTAAATCTCTGAAAAACTTAAATGAGGTGAGCCCGACACCAAAGCGTTCAACAGTAATTCTGGCTCCAACGCGATGCACCATATCAATAAAACGTTTGCTTGCTTTAATGTTTTGTTGCAGACCAAATTCACTCACCTCAAAAATTAACTTAGAAGCAATATGGGTATCTTTAAGCAAACGACGCTCTAACCAAATCATAAATTGGTCACTATGCGCGCTTGAAGGGGTAATATTTAAGCCAAAGTATTTTTCAGATAAATTACTCGATTTTATTCTTTCTAATGACGTTTCTATTATTAACTTATCAATTTCTATCGCCATATCGAGTTTTTCAGCCATTGCTAAAAATGAAGCGGTAGGCAAAGCTTGGTTTTCTTCTGTTTTGAAGCGGGCTTGAATTTCAGCATAGGCTTTAATGCTTTTGCCTAATGGCATAATATTTTGGATCATTAAATGGACGCTTTTAGACTCGATCACTTTGTTAATCACTTTACGCCAGTTTTGATTACCAAACCCTGCGCTCACATTATTAACAAGATCAGTATCGCGCTGCACATGCCACGCATTAGCTTGCTTAGATTGCGCCATACTCATTGCGTTATCAACGATAGAGAGCAACTCACCTAAAGGTTTGGCTTTTTCGTACCCCACAATACCTGTGTTTGCAACCGAGCTAAGCTCTTGGTTTTGCATATATTGAGTAAAGCGAGATTGTAAGTTTTCACCAAAATTTTCAGCTTCTTTTAACGGGGTATTCGGCAATATAATTATAAAGTCAGAGCTGTTTACTCTAAAAACTTGACTGCCGGAATAGGTGCCACTGATATTTACTATGATATCTGCAACCGACTTAATGTACTCATCACCTTTTTGATAGCCTCGACTTTGATTAATTGACTGTAACTCACTACAGCGAACGAGTGCTAAAGAGCCAAATGTGCTTATTTCGGTGTTTTCTATATTTTTTTCGTAGTAATCAACAAACATATTGCGGTTACCTAATTCAGTAACACCGTCTTTGTAGGCTTCACGTTTAATATCGTGGGCTGCATTTTTTATATTGTCGTTTTTGCTTTTTAAAAAGTGCGATAAACGATTAAAGCTAGGAATTAAACTTTTCCCTAACTTAGCTAACTCAGGTGAATCAATTTTAGTTGCAAAATCATCACCTAGTTGGTTTTGATTGATATATACATCAATAACATCAGCAACGTCCGTACATATATTGTCGTTAATGTGCTCAACAATGGTTTTCATCAATATAATAGGTATTAGGGTAAGTAGGGTGCTAACAATTAAAATAACAAAAAACGCGGTTTGAAACTGCTCACCCAAGTGAGTAATGTTTAATTTAAATTCAATTTTTATATCGGCGTTATTATTTGTGGCGTACTGGGGACGTACTGAGTTGCTACTAGATTGAATAAGCTCAGCAATTATAGGTAATTGCACTGCATTGTTAACCGAAAATACTTCAACGCCTTGATAGTCTCGTAAAACAAAATATGAAAAGGTTTCACTAGTTGCAAGCGTGTTTTTAAGATTTTCTGCTGATATATCTGTCGCAGAGAGATTTTTAATGTATTGCTCAACGGTCGCTTGTGCATTTTTTTGAGCATTGCCGATGGCATTATCAAAATTTTGGCTAATAAAATAACTACCAGCGGACACAAGTACCAGCCAAGCTAACAATTGTATAAGAATAAGTTTTTTGAAAGCTGCCATTATTTAATCTTTTTATGTCAAATGGGGGAGGACACAACCTCATGATTATTAAACTAATTATAACTCGATATCAATAGTTATCAAATAGTTAGTTTTTTAAGCAAAAAAGTTTTTATTTTAAAAGAAGAATGGTAGAGCAAATTGAAGGGTATGTCTATGTGATTGTAGTAAATT
>NZ_JALNTK010000030.1:0-27918 GCF_023161865.1 Pseudoalteromonas sp. 2CM36K | reverse complement strand
GGCTCCCCCTCCCCGACTCGAACGGGGGACCTGCGGATTAACAGTCCGTCGCTCTAACCAACTGAGCTAAGGGGGAATCGTTTATGGCTGAAAAACTTGGCTCCCCCTCCCCGACTCGAACGGGGGACCTGCGGATTAACAGTCCGTCGCTCTAACCAACTGAGCTAAGGGGGAAGCGTCTTGCCTTTCAACGGGGCGAAATATTAATGACCGCATAGCAAAGTGTCAACATATAAAAGATCATAAATTCAAAAAAGAGGTCTATTCGTTGTTTTTATGTGCAATCTGCGCGTTTTGTAACACTATTTAAGTAAAGCGCAGTGATATTGTTTTATAAAAACAGGGCAATATTTGCATGAAGTTTGTAATTTGAGGCAATAAAGTGATGAGTAAAATTTAAGAAAACGGCTTTTAATAGCAAAAACGCGTTCTATTTCCTGTATTTTTTATAAAGCGATAATTAACTTATTTAAAATAAATGGCTCCTTTTTATTTTGGTACGTTAAAACGGTTGAACTAAATGCGTATTAGTTACGTAAACTAAAATTAGCGCTAAAACATAATATAAATTTTGACTGCAGCAATGCCTTGTACAAAAATAAAACAATCAATGAGTTAGCTACCTGTTTGAATGTGTTACTTACTGATATTAGCCTAAGAAAATATCACCTTCATACACATAACGGGGGCATACAACGCTGTTTGCATATTGGTAACGGAAAAAACCAAATGATCTAACAATTTAGCACCACGTTGTAGCCCTTTATAAACGTGGGGTTGATTGAGTTATCCACGGTTTCTGTGGATAACTCTGTTTATGAAACTTTAAGAACATCAGCACCTCCAGCATTGTAGGGCGCTACAACGATTTCAAGTATTAAAAAGCTTTTTTTTATATATTAAAAAAAAACAAAGGCTTATGATTCAGCTTAGATAGCCACCTAAACGATAAATAAAATTTTTCGTGACGATAAAGTATCATCGCTAACTGTGTAATAAAGCAACAAAACCTAAAAGGTAAATGTTGCAAAAGTTACATAAGTGTATTTAATTTGATTTTTAATGTGTTTGTACAAAATTTATTTACAACAGCGTAAAAGTAATAGTTTGTAGATTAAAGGCTGATTTAGTTGTTTAGATTTAATAAAGCATGGCTTGAACTCTCCGGATGCTTTAAAATATGCAGCTCAGTAAAAGAGGCTTATTTATTTTATGCGCGCACATTCTCAATCACATACTCGCCCTGATTTACTCACTGCTCCAATCTTGCCTACGTTAAAGAAAATGACCGTTCCAATGATCTTTGGGATGATTACCCTGATGATGTTCAACATAGTTGATACTTTTTTTATTAGTTTATTGGGTACAGAGCCGCTTGCTGCAGTTAGTTTTACATTTCCTGTTACTTTTACCGTGATTAGTTTAGCAATTGGTTTAGGTATAGGGACTTCTGCGGTTATTGCAAAAGCATTAGGCAGTAACAATTTAGAAGAAGCGCGCTTTGATGCCAGTGTTTCGTTGTTGGTAGCGGTAATATTAGTATTAATTTTATCTGCTAGTGGCTATTTATTGATTGATCCCATATTTACGTTGCTTGGGGCAGGGGAGCAAGTACTCCCGCTAATTCATGAATATATCAGTATTTGGTTTTTAGGCAGTGTATTTTTAATTACCCCAATGATTGGTAATTCTGTACTGCGAGCCAGTGGCGATACTAAAACACCGAGTATTATTATGGGGGGAGCTGGACTTATAAATGCTGTACTCGATCCCATGCTGATTTTTGGCTTTGGTCCCATTCCCGCATTAGGCATTAAAGGGGCTGCCATTGCCAGTGTTATAGCTTGGGCTGTTGGAGTGGCGATTATTTTTTACATATTAATTGTTAAAAAGCAGTTGCTTAGTTTAAAAGCGGGCAAACAAACTGTTATTGGTGCAATTCGTAAAATTTTAAAAATTGGTTTACCGGCAGCGGGTGCTAACATGCTCACCCCAGTTGCTATGGCAGTAATGACGGCATTGGTTGCTCATCATGGCCCCGAAGCCGTGGCTGCTTTTGGGGTAGGGAGTCGAATAGAATCAATAGCGAGTTTAGTGGTATTAGCCTTGTCGATGACCTTGCCCCCTTTTATTAGTCAAAACTTTGGAGCGAGTCATTTTTCTCGCGTAAAGGATGCCTACCTAGGAACCTTAAAATTTGTGATGTTATGGCAGTTTGTTATTTATATTTTATTAATTATGTTTTCTGGCGTCATTAGTGAAATATTTGGTAAAGAGCAAGCCGTTGTTGATGTCATAAAATTGTTTATTTATACCATCCCATTAAGTTATGGCTTGCAAGGAGTGATCATTTTATCCAACTCCTCGTTTAACGCTTTACACAAACCCATGAACGCCTTAGTTTTGAGCGTTATTCGGTTGTTTGTTTTTTATATTCCCTTTGCGTATATCGGGAACGAACTTGCAGGCTTAATCGGCTTGTTTATTGGCGCGACCATTGGTAATTTATTTACAGCATTTGTAGCCTACAAGTGGTTTATGAAAGAAATTGAAGCGTTAAGCAGTCAAGCATTACAGGAGTGTAGTCATTGAGCGATCATTTTCAGTTAGAATCAAAATTTAAACCCGCTGGGGATCAGCCTACCGCTATCGCTCAGTTGTGCGAAGGTTTAGAAGCAGGGCTTGCTCATCAAACCTTATTAGGTGCAACAGGGACGGGAAAAACCTTCACGATGGCTAATATCATTAGTGATTTAAATCGCCCCACTATTATTATGGCGCACAATAAAACCTTAGCGGCTCAATTATACGGCGAGATGAAAGAATTTTTTCCACACAATGCGGTTGAATACTTTGTATCTTACTACGATTACTACCAACCAGAAGCTTATGTGGTAGCCAGTGACACCTTTATTGAAAAAGATGCATCCATCAATGAACACATTGAGCAAATGCGGCTCAGCGCTACTAAAGCGCTGTTAGAGCGTCGCGATACTATAATTGTTGCATCGGTATCGGCGATTTATGGTCTGGGCGATCCTGATTCATACATGAAAATGATGCTGCTTTTAAAAGTGGGTGAAAAGGTCGACCAACGTGACATGCTGCGCCGTCTTGCAGAGCTACAATATACGCGAAACGATATTGATTTTAGTCGCGGTACATACCGCGTTCGTGGTGAAGTTGTTGATATATTTCCTGCTGAATCAGACACCTATGCAGTGCGTGTAGAAATGTTTGATGATGAAGTTGAACGCCTAAGTATTTTTGATCCTCTAACCGGTGCCGTCGAAAAACACATAGTGCGTGCCACTATTTATCCTAAAACTCATTATGTAACGCCACGAGAAAAAATTCTCGAAGCCATCGAAAAAATAAAAGTTGAGCTTAAAGAGCGCAGAGCACAATTGCTCAGCGCTAATAAGTTAGTAGAAGAGCAACGCATAGCTCAGCGTACCCAATACGACATAGAAATGATGACCGAGCTTGGTTATTGCTCCGGTATTGAAAACTACAGTCGTTACTTATCGGGGCGCACACCTGGCGATCCACCGCCAACATTACTGGACTATTTACCCGATGATGCATTAATGATTATTGATGAATCGCACGTAACCGTATCGCAAATTGGTGCCATGTATAAAGGCGATAGAAGCCGTAAAGAAAACCTCGTTGAATATGGTTTTAGAATGCCCTCAGCTATGGATAACAGGCCACTGCGTTTTGAAGAGTTTGAGGCCATTGCACCACAAACCATTTATGTATCGGCTACCCCGGGTGACTTTGAATTAGAGCGCAGCAACGGCGAAGTTGCAGAGCAGGTTATTCGTCCAACCGGCTTACTTGACCCTGTTATTGAAGTTCGCCCGGTAGGCGATCAGGTTGATGATTTACTCTCAGAAATTTACAAATGTGTTGAAGCAAAAGAGCGCGTGTTAGTAACAACCCTGACCAAACGCATGGCTGAGGATTTAACTGATTATTTAAGCGAACATAATGTAAAAGTACGCTACCTACACTCTGACATAGACACTGTAGAGCGGGTTGAAATTATTCGTGATTTACGAGCCGGTGTGTTTGATGTGTTAGTAGGCATTAACTTACTACGTGAAGGCTTAGATATGCCAGAAGTGGCACTAGTTGCTATTTTAGATGCCGATAAAGAGGGCTTTTTACGTTCAGCTCGCTCGCTTATTCAAACCATAGGCCGTGCTGCTCGCCATCTTGATGGTCGTGCTATTTTATACGGCGATAGAATCACTAAATCGATGGCCAAAGCCATTGAAGAAACTGACCGACGCCGAGAAATACAACACGCTTATAATGTTAAGCACGGTATTGAGCCCAGTGCCTTGGTTAAAAAGATATTTGATGTAATGGATGTAGGTGAAGATGCCTCACCACAAGATAACTTGCAGCTTATTCGTAAAGAGTCTAAAAAAATTCTTAGTGCGAAAGAAATTGCCACGCAAATTAAGCAGCTTGAAACCAAAATGCATGCCTACGCCAGTGATTTAGAATTTGAAAAAGCCGCCTCTGTACGCGACGAAATACATGAACTACAACAGTTGATTAATTAAATGACAATCGATTTTACTCCTCTTATTAATGCATTAGCAGACACGCCTTTTGCAGATAACGAATTATGCCGCGTATTTCATGGTCGCGGCCACAGCGTAGAAGCGCTAAGCCATATTAACTTAGACTTTTATCCACCGAGTTTGTTTTTGGTGTCATACAGTGAAATTGATGAGGTTACACTCACTACGCTCACCGATACGTTATGGCAGTGGGCACAACAACATCATCCAGAGCTAATTACTGCATTGGTGTATCAGCAGCGAGCGGGGCTGCAAAGCCACAATACCTTAGTGCATGGGCAATTGCCCGCGCGCCATAGCGTAGCCGAAAATGGTGTGCGTTTTTTGGTTGATTTAATGAGTAAGCAAAACACCGGTATTTTTCCAGATATGCGAAAAGGCCGTGAGTTTGTCATGCACAATAGTAAACATGCCAAAGTACTTAACCTGTTTTCTTATACTTGTGGTTTTTCGGTAGCGGCTATGCACGGCGGTGCCGATCATGTGATGAACATGGATATGAGCAAAGGCGTGTTAAAAGTCGGTAAGCAAAACCATCAATTAAACAATGTTGATAGGGGCGTCAGTTTTTTACCGCATGATATTTTAAAGTCGTTTGGTAAGCTAAAAAAAGCCGCACCGTTTGATTTAATTATTGTTGATCCACCCAGCTTTCAAAAAGGCAGTTTTATATTAACAAAAGACTACCAAAAAGTGCTGCGCAGACTCCCTGAGCTTTTAAACGACACTACACAGCTGTTGTTATGCGCTAATAGCCCAGAGCTTTCCGAAAATGACTTTAAAGCACTTATTCAAGAACATACTCAAGGTGCTATTGAGTTTGTTAAACGCCTAGAACCGACTGATCGCTTTATTGAAATTGATAGCGATAAAAGCTTAAAAGCATTGGTGTACAAAACAAAAACATAGTGAGTTAAATGAAACTGAGTAAACGTTTAAACGCCATCAATTCATTAATTACAGAGCCTTACGATATTGTTTGGGATTGTTGCTGCGATCATGGCTTTTTAGGGATGGCGTTACTTGAGCGCGGTATAGCAAAACATATAAATTTTGTGGATATTATTCCAACGTTAATGGAAGCGCTCGAACAGTCGCTGCAACAATTTGAGCAAGGAAAGTCTTTACCTTCATGGCAAGTGCGCTGCGAAGATGTTGCGCAGATTAAATTGTCAACAGCTGCAAAGCAAGTGGTGGTTATTGCTGGTGTGGGGGGCGATTTATGTTTAAAGCTTATTGAACAAATTATTGCCAACAACCCGCAAAGCTTGCACCAACTCAGTTTTATTATTTGCCCCATTCAGCATCTTTACAAAGTGCGTGCAGGTTTAAAAGCCTGTAATTTAAAGCTCGAAAACGAGCAAATTATTGTTGAAAACAAACGTTTTTACGAAGTATTACACGTTAGTGTAAATGCCAGCCAAACACTCACTCAAACCGGTGCTCAAATGTGGGATAAACACAATCCACAACATCATCAATATCAGCAGCAATTGCTTAACCATTATACTCGAATGCTCAATAAAGATAGACTTTACTATCAAAAAGTTATAACAGAGTATCAACGAGTATTTGAATGCTAAGTCAGTGTGATCGGTTTTTGTGATTAACTACGTAAAGTGCTTCATAGTTAATATCTTGCCATCAGGCGGATTTATTTGGTTTAAATATGTCAGATAAAAATATAAAAATTGAGCCATTATTGGGCGATGGGCAAAAGTGGCAACACAGTTACGAGCAACCGATTTCGTATGCACCGTTAGTGCAATTGGCCAATAATAACTGGATTGTTCCCCAGCATTTTTTACGTTACAAACATACGCTAGCCAGCGTTAATGAAGTGCTTAACGACATTAGTTTTTCCAACCACTTTAGTGTGTTAGCTGCAGAAAAAAACAGTGATATTTATCTGCAAGTGGCGGTACTTAGTCCAGATAATTACCGTGCTGAGAACAAAGCAAAAAAGTTATTGTTTGGTCGTCGCTGGCCAGTAGAGCAAAATTTGCCAACCTCAGAGCTTATTCAAACAGCATTTTTAGCATTGAAAGTGGCACGCGAGCATGAAGTAAGAGAGCTTTTTCAGCTGCAGCATCAAGGCGCAACTAGCACGCCATTTAATAATCATCATGACTTACCCGTTATGGCGCAAAACCCTGAGCTTGTTAAAAGCATATCGTTTAAAAATATTCCATTGAACGACCTGATTGAGCGCCTGGTGTTTGCGGATAATAAAATTGCGCTAATTAACTGCCAAGCAATAATCACCGGTGAGCAGGTGTATACGGTTAAACTTCATTGCGATAGTTGTCAGCTAAGCGAATTTAATAATAAAACCTTGTCATTTTTAGCACCTGATGCAACAACCAACAGCTTTTTACATAGCTTTATTGCCGCACTGGTTGCTGTAAGTAACGAGTATGTGAGTGAGCATTTTAAATACCAAGGCTTTGCGCGCTTTAGTAAAGATGTACACGCAGAGCAGGTAGGGGAGTTAAGCATTGCCATGCGTTCACCAAGTTCAGTTAGTTTATGTTCTATGGGTAAGCAAGAGGCGAATCAGTTAAACTTTGAAATAGACAGCGGCAGGGCACCTCAAGGGTGTGGACAAGCCATTGGCGGGTTTTTAGCTGCCCATGGTATAGAGCAGCCAGAAAATGCACATTTATACCCTAATTATTTATAACTAAGGGACGGCTATAGTTTGTTTATTTCTTGTTTTACGCTATAGCTTGAGTCGGTAACAATGGCTTCAAGTGTTTGTACTCGTTGTTTAAGTTCACTCACTTGAGCGGTTACCTCAGCTAGTTGTTTGTGTGCGTCTTGGTTGTTGTCCTGTACTTTATGTTTAAACTCAAGGTGCTTTTTATACATATCGTAAATAACCCCCGAACCGACAGAAATAAGTACAATGAGAACTATCATTGTTGTGCCAGACATAATTACTTCCTTTAATTTTATTTTAAGTTTAAATTATAACCATAATTAAGCGCCGATAAAGCTAATTAATTGTAACTTTATTTGTATTTATAAAGTCATTGTTATTATTTGTGCCGCCACCATATAGTAACCATGTAGTTTTTTTAATCGATACAAGGAATAGGTATGTTAAATAATAAAATTCCACCGGTTGTCGTTGTGGTATTTTTCGCTGCTGTTATGGCACTTATTGCGCATTACACAGTAATAGACTTTACCGCCTTCATAACTTACCTAGCATTAGGATTAGTCGCTATAGGTTGTTTCTTTTGTATTGCCGGGGTCGTCAGTTTTCGTTTAGCCAAAACCACGGTACTACCAAATAAACCTGAGCAAGCAACAAGCTTAGTTACCTCAGGGGTATATAAACTCTCACGTAACCCTATGTATTTAGGCTTTGCTTTTATACTGGCGGGGTGGGGCGTGTGGCTAAGCTCTATTTGGGCTTTTTTAGGTATTGTGGGCTACGTTGGTTATTTAACGCTGTTTCAAATCATTCCCGAAGAGCGGGCGTTACATCAGTTATTTGGTGAGCAATTTGAGGATTACAAATCGCGGGTAAAACGCTGGCTTTAATGTTTTTTCATGCTAAAAAAGGCTACCCTTGGTAGCCTTATAGTGTGCTTATTTTAAACTTTACTCGTATTCAAGCGGGTCGGTTACGTTGTTCAGCTCAAAGGCTTCTAAACGTTCTTGGCAAGCGCCACATTTGCCACAGGCCTTATCACGACCGTTATAACAGGTCCATGTTTGGCTGTAGTCTAATCCCATTTTAATACCATCGGTTAAAATATCGATTTTAGTATTATTTAAATACGGGCTAAAAATTTCTACCGCATCGTAATTTGCAATACGACACACATCATCCATCTTTTTAACAAACTCAGGGCGGCAATCTGGGTAAATAGCATGATCGCCCGAATGCGCACCGTAATATACTTTGCTTGCTTTAAGCGACACCGCATAACCTACCGCTAAAGAGAGTAAAATCATGTTGCGATTAGGCACAATGGTGCTTTTCATGCTTTCTTCTTCGTAATGGCCTTCTGGCACATCAATATCGTCTGTTAACGACGAACCACCAATAAGCTGATTAATTGCCGATATATCAACAATTTTGTGCGGTACATTTAGCTTTTCACATACGCTGGCGGCGACTTTAAGTTCTTTAACATGACGCTGACCATAATCAAACGAGAGGGCATAAACATCATGGCCTTGCTGCAGGGCTTTATTTAATACAGTAAATGAGTCCATACCGCCGGAATAAATAACAACTACTTTTTGCGTCATACGTGGTTTGCTCTTTAGTTTTGATAGAGGTTTATATCAGGGCGCGATATACTACACGGCCAAGGCATAAATGACAATTTTTGCACCGTGCTTTGTGATTTCTAATAGTAACAATTTTGCCGTCAGGTTGTAAGTGAGATTTCTTTTGTACAAAATTAATGAAGTGTTTGAAACCATTCAAGGTGAAGCGAGTTTTACTGGTACGCCGTCTATTTTTCTACGCCTGCAAGGTTGCCCTGTGGGATGTTCATGGTGCGACACAAAGCAAACCTGGGATGTTGATAACGTATATAAAGTATCACTTGATGACACGGTAGAAAAAAAAGCCGACTCAGATCATTGGGCTGAGGCGAGCGCAGCGCAGGTACTTGAATTATTTAAGTCCCGTGGCTATACCGCCAAGCATGTTGTTATAACCGGTGGCGAACCTTGCATGTACGATTTAAATCCAGTATGTAATTTACTGCATGATCATGGCTTTAGCACACAAATAGAAACCAGTGGCACCTTCGAAATACTCGCCCCTGCACAAACGTGGGTCACGGTATCGCCAAAAATTAATATGCGCGGTGGCTACAAAGTACTCAGTAGTGCCATGCAACGCGCCGATGAAATTAAACACCCAGTTGCTATGCAAAAACACGTAGAAGAACTGGAAGAGCTATTTACCGCCACCGGCGTAAACCCAAAACTGGTATATTTGCAGCCAATCAGCCAAAAAGCCTCAGCCACTAAATTAGCCATTGATACTTGTATCGCTAAAAACTGGCGCTTATCAATTCAAGTACATAAGTATTTGGGGATTAGTTAAAGAGCAGCTGTAAGCTGCTCTGCGTTAAGTTATATAACGTAGATACAAGGTTGGGTTATAAACCCAACCTAACTAAACAAATTTTAACTCATAAAGTTAAGCTGGCTTTAAATATAATTTTCATCAATAAACTGACACCACAGCTGTGTGTTTAATTCTGGTACATTTGGCTTATCTCTAATACCGAGTTTAAACATGATCACAGAGCGCCATTCTAAAGAGCCAATGTCTGGCCCATGTCCATAACCGTCACCGGTATTAATTTGCTGCTCAACATAGTTAAACCACGCCTCAGAGCACGGCGAATATTGTTCATCTTTTTGCGCAACACTACTGCATCCAGCAATAATGAGTATTAAAGGGGCCATTAATAGTTTCATATTTTACCTATGTGTTTATTTTGCTAATCGCTGCTGTGCTAAGGTTAAACGCTTATGTGAGCTGTATACTTGCAACCTTTCATCGTCCGTAATTAAAAATGCATCCATTTCTACAGATATTAAAGCAGATATGGGGAAAATCTCTAAAATACCAAAGTCAGCAAGTTTAGCTGAAAGAAGTGCCGTTTTGCCATTAGCAATAAAAGTAGAATCTTGATCACGAAAATCGCCATCAACATATAGTATTGCACCACCAAACCATGAGTTAACAATTTTAATTTTATGACCCTTGACCGTGAATTCGAACTCTTTTCGCATTTTCAAACTCCATTTTTTGAAAAACCTATAAAGTTTTAACAACTTGTTATATGAAATTTATGCAGAACTTTAATAATACACTCTCAAAAAATTATTCAAAGCGATGAGTATAAAGCGCTTATCTACCACTTTACGGCTGACTTACCTGCTGAACAGTTTAATAAAATTTATCAGCAAGCACTGTTAGATGGAGAGTGAGAACGCAAGCACAACGTGGCTTTTTAACCGCTAGAGTAGGCATATTTATCATTGAAATAATAAGCCGATGATAAAAATAAAGCCGCCTTGTGTAAGGTAGATTAGTATAACGCTGCATACTTGGCTCTGAAAATTCAAACAATGGCACTAACAAGTGCACCCGCGTCAGTAATACCAGCGTCTTTCATAGCTTGGCTAATTATTTGCACTAGCGCGACTACTTGAGATTGTGTTGATGAAACGATATTTGCCTGTGCTTCAATTTGTGCTTGTATGACCTCGTCTTCCGGATCGTATTGAGTTTTTAATTGAGATAGTTGTTCTTTTTGTTCTTCAAGCTGCTGTTTGAGCTCCTTAAGTTGCTCTATCATTTTTGCGATATATTCAGGCATTTCTGAATTTGCTGTTTTTTCAGCATTTTGCTCAGCCTCTTTTCCTGAGAGTTTATTGCGTTCTTTGTCTGATAATTGATAATCAGTGTTGTCCTGATTTTTTGTTGTGTCTTTTGTTTGTAGTGCAATATTTGTTTTTTCGGCTGTAATTTTAACGTCAAAGGCTGAGTGTTTATTTAGCTGTATCACGGTTTATTATCCATAATAGTATGTTTATTGATGTTGTTATCGGCCGCGATGCCAAAGTTTAAAGTGCTAAAGCAATAAAAAAACGTTGCCTTTGAGCAATGTTTTTTTAGTTTTAACTACGATTTTTTGTTTTCAACTTTACCGCTTGAATAAATAAAAAATAATGCAATGGCTAAACACACTAACGCCGCTAGTCGACTGGGTGACAATGCAATAGCCTCATTACCAAGCCAGCCAAAATTATCAATTAATACACTCATGGTTAGTTGACCAAAAATAACCGCGACGGTTGCCACAGCTGTACCTATTTTTTGCACCGCAAACACCATAATAACAATGTATGGTACGCCACACATGGCACCAAGTAGCTGCCATTTTGGTACATCCATTAAGGTTACAGCATGATTTGGTTCAAAATAAAATATAAGCAGTGCGGTTACCAGTGCACCAACAGAAAAGGTTAAAAAAGCACTTTTAAAAACACCGACGTTACCGCCTAGTCGTCCGTTTAAGGCTGCTTGAATGCTTAATGTTGCGCTACCAATTACAGCTAGAAAAATCATAATAATAGTCATAGTGAATTTATCCTTGTGCCATAAAAACCAGAGAGATAATAATAAACGCCAAAGCAATAATGCGTTTAACGTCAATTTTGCGTTCAGTAGTGCCAAACAAACCGTAATGGTCAATAATTAAGCTTTTGAAAATTTGCCCTGCGAGTATGCCGATCATTGTCATGGCTATGCCGATGTTTGGCGTTGCAATTGTTAAAATAACCACGTAAACAGGGCCAAGCACGCCACCCAATAATAAAGAAGGGGGCTGGCTAAAAAATGAAGGACTATTCTGAGGGCTAAAAAACAGCATTAGCAAAAATGTTAAGGCGGCACCAACCGCAAATATACTAAATGTGGCCCACAGTTCACCCACTTCACTACCCAAAGGCCCTAATAACCCCGCTTCTACGGACAAACCCATACCGCCCATAAAGGTCAGTAATATTAATAGAAATTGCATTTATATCCTCCAAATAGTAATTAATACCATTTTAACCCAGCTAATAAGCCAGAAAAACGCTACAATCCAGAAATGACTTTTGCAGGAACTGCACAAATGAATGACATAAATACAGTGAGCATTAAAACACTCGTTACGTTTATCGGTGTTTTTAATACCCATAGTTTTTCAGAGGTGGCTAGGCGGGAGGGGGTGTCTGCGTCAAATATTTCACGGACTATTCAACAATTAGAAGATGCACTAGGGCAGTAGCTTTTTTATCGAAATACCCGTGCTGTTGTGCCAACAGAAGCGGGTCGGTTGTTTTTAGATTATGCACAAACAATCACCGAGCAAATGAATGACGCGAGAAAAGAGCTGCAAGACAGAACGCTCGAACCAACCGGGTTAATTAGAATTAATGCGCCTGTATTTTTTGGCCAAAGGCACATTGCTCCTTGGTTGCCTGAGTTAAGTATTCGCTACCCAAACTTACAAATAGAGTTAACACTTACTGATGACTTTATTGACCCGCATCGAGATGCCACCGATGTTATATTTCGTATCGGTGCGTTAACCGACTCTTCGTTACATGCGCGCGTATTTGGTACTCAAGTGTATCATTTAGCAGCCTCACCAGCGTATTTGAAAAACAACCCTAAAATTACTAACCCATCTGCACTTAAAAATCATCAATGCTTAATTTATAAAGGTTCTTCAGGCGCGAATCGTTGGCTGTTTAAAGCTAGAAATGCATCATGGACTCATTACTCTGTTGCACCATTACTTGTCTCAAATAATGCGGATACATTATTAACTTGTGCATTAAAAGATATGGGTTTAGTGCTGTTCCCTGATTGGCTTATTGGTGAGCATTTAAAGGCGGGTACTTTAGTAAAGGTGTTACCTAATTATGATGCAGCAATTAAAACAGAGCCTCAGCAAATAGCGGCTATTTATCCACACACACGCTATGCCCCTTTAAATGTTAGGGCGCTTATTGATTACTTTGCTGATGTTTTCGGTGAACCACTTTATTGGCAACAATAGCTTAATTGATTTGGTGCTTTAAAAACCAAAAAAGCGTTGCTCTTGGGCAACGCTTTTATTTTTATCTTGTTTAGCCTTTAGCCTTTAGCCTTTAGCCTTTAGCCTTTAGCCTTTAGCCTTTAGCCTTTAGCCTTTAGCCTTTAGCCTTTATTCAGCTGCTAAATAATCTAATACCACTTGGTGGTGATCTTTGGTTTTGAATTTATCAAACAAGTGTTTAATTTTACCGTCTTGGCCTACTAAGAAAGTGAGGCGGTGGATACCGTCGTACTCTTTGCCCATAAACTTTTTATAGCCCCACACCCCAAAAGCGTCAGCAATGGCATGATCTTCATCTGAAAGTAGGTCAAAGTTAAGCTCTTTTTTTGTTTCAAAGTTTTTAAGACGCTTAATCGGATCTGGGCTTATGCCAACAACATGGGTGTTAAATTTAGCAAGCTCGGCTTGTTGGTCACGCAGGTTTTCGGCTTGTACGGTACAGCCAGGCGTTGACGCCTTAGGATAAAAGTATACCAGTACTTGTTTTTCTTTTAATAACTCGCTGAGCACGACAGTTTCGTCATTTTGGTTTTGTAAGCTAAAAGCCGGTGCTGTGTCGCCACTTTGTAATGGGGTAATTTTGTTCATGCTAAACTCCTTAGCGAATACGTCGAAAGATGTAATCTACGTTTAAAACGTGCGAAAGGTTTTCAAAACTAATTTTAAATTGGTCAATATCAACGTCAACGGGAATATTAAATTCAAGTTCACAGCGCATTTTAAGCTCAGTTTCTTCTTCGTAGGTGTCTGATTTTAATGAGCAAATATTAATATTATTATCTGCAAAAAAACGCGTTACTTTACTTAATGTGCCAGGGGTGTCTATGCCGGTATATTCTAAGGTATAGCCTGCACAAAACTCGCTTTGATTATGGCTTGAAGTACGCTTCATCATAGTGAGCAGTCCAAGCTCCATGCCTTTGGTGGGTAATGTATGCTCTATGCGGCTAATGGCTGACATATCACCGCTAAGTAGCATAATAAAGGTGAATTCGTTGCCTAAAATTGCAATACGGCTATCTATAATATTACAGTGGCAATCGCTTACGAGTTGCGTAAGTTCACTGACGATGCCCGATCTATCCTCGCCAATTGCTGTTAAAACAATTTGATGGTTTGAAAATGCAGTCATGGGTTTTAAAGTACCTAAGTTACTTGGATGAAAACAACCGACTTGGCAACAAAAAAATAAACACGTAGCGTTGCACAGCGGCAAAGTTTAACACAAAACCCGCGTTAAACTATAGCAGCGGTTAATTTTAGGCGGTTAATAGTGCAGTGTTTCTTGTTTTTACAAGCTTGTGAAAGTACCATAGCAAAAATGTGTCTATTTGTAGCCTAGTCCGTTTGTTATCTCATAGGCTGAATGCAGTTAGGCAAGCAAATTATAAATGTAAAGTTAATATTGATTTTACACTGAACCAAATCGGTATTACCCACTCATATATTTGTTAAAACAATTAAGGGTATGCTAAGGAGAATTATCTGTGCAGTATTGGATCCCAAAAGCACTAGCAGTAAGTGTATTGGTAAGTTTGTCAGGGTGTAGTGTATTTACAAGTGATGCTCATAATGAGCGTAATTACCGCGCCCATGAGCCGGTTAAAGTGCCTGCATCGTTATCTCAACCCGCTCAAGATCCTGTTTATAAAATGGATGTGGGTCAATATGATAATAATCCGGAGGCAACAAACTATCGTCCGCCGGCGCAAGTTTTAACCATTGCTAAAGGCAGTTGGGTTGAGGAAGCAGATAAACAAGCGCGTATTTATTTTGATAAAAATGACGGCATTGAAGACTTAGATGTGTTTATTTGGGATTCGATTCAAGCGGTGCTTGCTGATAATAACATTAGTGCAATACAGCAAGATAAAGCGCAAGGAACACTTGTAACCGATTGGTACGCTATTGTAAAGCCTGAAGAAAGCTGGTTATGGGGCAATGATGAAAGCGTTGATTTAGAGCGTTTTAAATTTACCATTGAAGAAAAAGAACACCAACGCACAGCCTCGTTAACCGCTGAGCTTATTGATTTTAAAGGTGATAAGCCGCTAACTGATTTATTAAAACAACAGCTTGAAGTGCGTGCACTTAACCAAGTAGTGAGTGAGTTTGATTACCGCTACCGTCAGCTTGAAGTTGATATGCGTAAGCGCCAAGGGATCATCTCGTTAGAACTCGGGTTTGATAACAAAGGCAATGCCGCACTTGTTACTGAGCAGGCTTACGATACGGTATTCGATCGCTTTTCTGGATTCTTAGAGCGTTTATCTTTTACTATTGTTGAAATAAACCAAGAGACAGGTTTAATTACAGCAGATTATGCGAAAGTAGAAACCAGTGTGTGGGATTCAATTTGGGGCGATGAACCAATAGAGCTTCCAATTGATGAAGGTCAATACCAAATTTTGGTTAGCAAAACCAAACAAGGTGGCACCAGTCTAACGTGGATGGATGACAAAGGCGAAACACTTGAACCAGGTACAATGAATGGGTTACAACAAGCATTAGAAGCGGCGCTAATTAAGCGCGGTATTAAAATTTAATAATTATAAATACTTCCCACAAAAAGAGCTTTTTGCTCTTTTTGTGGTTTTTACAGGTTAAAAATATGTCTCAGTTAGATTCATCACGCCCAGCACCGGTCCAAAAAAGTTATGATTTGAAAATATGGTTGGTTTTTTTAATTCCTTCATTAATCGGTGTGTTTTTGTTTATGACGCCAGTACCGTCCGGCGAAATAATGACGATTCCTATTGCGGTAATGGCAAAAGCAATTCAAGCTTTATTTAGTCAAATAGCGCTTGGGTTAATAGCGACGATTATTTGTATTACTGGCGTTATGTCGTTGGTATTTAGTGTGTTTAAACCGAAAAGCTTAACCAAATTTCGCTTATTAAATCATTTGTTTAATGTGAGTTGGATTTGGTTAGTAACACGGTTATTAGGTATGGTGTTTGTGCTTTTAACTTATTTTCAAGTTGGGCCGCATGCTATTACCTCAGAAAATACCGGCTTGCTGGTATTGAAAGATTTACTACCAGTGTTGTTTTCGGTGTTTATTTTAGCGGGCTTGTTACTGCCGTTATTACTTAACTTTGGTCTACTTGAGCTTGTGGGTACCTTACTTACTAAAGTAATGCGCCCATTATTTGGCGTACCAGGGCGCAGTGCAGTTAACTGTGTTGCTTCATGGTTAGGTGATGGTAGCGTCGGTATTTTAATGACTGCGCGTCAGTATGAAGATAAATATTATACTCAACGTGAAGCTGCGATTATTGGTACCACTTTCTCAGCTGTTTCAATTACCTTTTGTTTGGTTGTTATTGGCCAAGTAAAGCTTGAATACTTATTTGCACCTTTTTACCTAACCGTGTGTTTAGCGGGTGTAGTGGCTGCGATAATTGTTCCGCGTTTACCGCCACTGCGGTTTAAAAAGGACGTGCTTATTGATGGTGAAGAGCCCGATGGAAACGCTGAATTGGTTCCTGAAGGCAAAACATTACTTAAGCATTCACTTGATGTTGCATTAACTAAAGCAGAAAAAGCACCAGGTTTTAAAGGCACAATTGAAGAGGGCTTACACAACGCATTTGATATGGTGTTTGCAGTATTACCTGTGGTAATGGCTGTGGGTACATTTGCGTTAATTATTGCTGAGTACACGCCAATATTTCAATATTTAGGTATGCCGTTTATTCCATTTTTAGAATTGCTACAAATACCTGAAGCTGAAATGGCGGCACAAACGATTATGGTTGGATTTGCAGATATGTTTATTCCGTCTATTTTAGCCGCAGGCTCAATTGAAAGCGATGTAACACGCTTTATTATTGCGGCAATGAGTGTAACGCAACTTATTTATATGTCTGAAGTGGGCGCACTTTTATTGGGTAGTAAAATACCGGTTAATATTTTTGAGTTATTTGTTATTTTTATTCTCAGAACCTTAGTAACCTTGCCTGTTATTGCCTTAATGGCACACTGGTTAGTTGGCTAAGTAATCATTTAAACGAAAAAAAGCCCTGATTATTCAGGGCTTTTTTGTTTCTTTGCTTTGCGCAGATGAGCGAGGTGCTGAGGGTTTAAACTCGCTTTTTGCACTTAAACGCAGCAGTACTAAATTGCCGATAACAATAGCCAGTACAATCACGATAACGAGTACGATTTGCCAAATTTGCATTGCGATGCTCTTATTTTTTATTAAGCGATAATTATGACCACTTTAAATAAAAGCTGCAATCCTCTCTAGGGCTGTAAATAAGCAATTAGAACCGTTGTGCCACCGATAACGTTAAAAAGTTAATACCTGGGTTGGGCGCTTTGAATCCGGCGTTTGAATAGTGAATAATTCGCAGCGCTACATTAGTTTCACCAAAATCTGCCACTAGGCCTATCCTATCTTCAAACTGATAGTGAGTACTTAGGTTTTTACCAGCAAAATAGCGCTCATCAAGTAATGAAAAACCAATGCCAGCCTCTACATAAAAGGGGGTGTTGTATACACTAAATACTGGAAATTGCACCACCGGTGACACAGCCAAGACCACGTTGGATTGTGATTGTTGATCATGGCGGTATTGCCACACATTAACGCTGGTTTCTAAATAAAAACGAGCATCGCCGACAAAGTTTTGCATTCCTTGAGGGTGATATTGATACGCAAGCTTTGCACCTGTTACATTGCCTTCTCCTTTTAATAAATCGACGGCATAACCATGGTTAGAGGATGCATAAGCGGCTTTGGTAGCCAATATAAACAGGGTAAAAACAAGAACTAAAAGTCTGTTGTATGAGGTTTTCATAACGGCCAACTAGGGTTTAAGTCAAAATAGTAAAGGGATAATAAGGGCGGTGAATTGGTGTTTTCAATAAGGACAAAAAGCCGCTTGTATATGGCTTGTTAACTGATTTATTTAACCAATTGAATTTATTTAATTAATTTAATTGGTGCCAATTAGGCATTAATAAGTTGCTTATTTATGCCTTTTTTATTGCCTGTTATTTGCGTAAATTACGCTTAAATTAATTATTTAAACTATGCATTTTTTATGAAACTTATAAAGCTTTTAGTGGTTATTGCTGTTTTTTTCAGTGGCACTTTGTATGCACAAACGCAGCCATCACCTAAGCAGTTATTGCAAACTGTAGCAGAATCATTATTTAACGATATTGGACAGGTAAATGCGAAAGGCGATGCCAGCAAAGAAGCCATGTCGTTAATTGTTCAGCAGCGTTTAATGCCACATATTGATGTTAAGTTTGTGTCGTTTAAATTATTAGGTAAGCATATTAAAGGTATTAACCGTGACCAAGGTGTTGCGTTTATTAATGCTGTAGAGCATTACTTAACAGGGACTTATGCCGGTGCGCTCATGAAGTACACAGGGCAGGATGTAATATTTGAGCAAGACGCTGCTGCAAGCGACTCTAAATTTGCTACGGTTAAAACGCAAATTATTGAACCGAATAAGCCAACCATTGATTTGCACTTTAAATTGCGTTTAGGTAACAACAACCAGTGGAAAGTATACGATATTGTTGCAGAGGGAATTTCGTTACTCAGTGCTAAGCAAAAAGAGATCATTCAACGTATTTCTGATGTGGGATTAGACCAAGTCACAGCAGAACTTCAGCAAATTTAGTACTTTTGCAATTAACAGCTCCAACCTTAAAAGCAGCTAATGACGTATGTTGTTAGCTGCTTTTGTATTTTGGCCTATATTGCATGAGTTTACGCTAGCTTGGCTACCTAGCTGTGGTAGAATATTGGCTTCTTTGATTAAGCGTGGTGTCAGCTAAATACTGTTATAACTGACTACTCACCCGAGCTACACTGGAGTTGTGTTGTTTTAATGGAAAATGTACTAATTTGGCCAAAGGAATACCCGTTACTGGTCAAAGGGCTGGTTGAACAAAACGGTGCCTTCATTTTAGATGCTTTAGAAGCTTGGCCCGCCTGTCGCTCTACTGAAGAAGATAATGGTGTATGCACCACTGTTTTACCCCCAATTTATTATTTAACCTGGTTAACCCCCTTAGAGCCATTCGAAGAGTGTTATTTTCAGCATATTTCTGAATATGATGAAAACGCACAAGAGTATATTGCTGCACTGAAAGAGCATTATTTTGCCAATGATTACAGCATAGAAAATATTGTGCTAATGCTGTGTCAGCGACTTGAAAAGTACGCAAGTGTGTCGGCACAAAATAACATTGAAACGCCACTTTCTTTAATTAGCTTATTTTTTAGTAAACGCTTTTTTACTCTAATAGAGCATGCACTAGAGCAAGGTGCAAAGCTCTCAGCTGCAGATACCTTAGCTATTTGGAAAGAGGTCGATTTTAGAGAGCGTTTAAGTGCGCATATTCCCCAGTCGATTGCTGATATTGACCACTTAGCAGAGCTGACCAGCGAAAAAGTGGCTGCTGGCAAAGATTACTTTACTTTGTTAACTCAGGTGTCTCCTGATGTTGATTCTATTGTGCTTTTAGAAAATGCCTTACTTGCGCATTTAAACAAGAAAAAAGCTAAGCAAACCATGGCAATGCGCTTTATTGAGCAAGGCGCCACGGGCACCTTAACCGATGAAGGTAATAAAACAGCATTTATGTGGGCGGCAGAAAAAGGCTACGTAAATGTAGTAGAAACACTCCTGCAGTACCAAGATAAAAAAGCGGTAGACGACCAAGGTAATACGGCGCTGCATTACGCGGTGATAAGTAAAAACGAATCGTTAATGATTTTACTGCTCAAAGCAGGGTATGACTTTAGAGCGCGAAATAACGAGGGGTTAAGTTGTTACCGATTAGCGGTTAGTATAAAAGCCAGCAACTTAGTTAAGTGCCTTGAGCGTGACTTTGGTATTAAAGAGTTATCGCCAGAGGGGCAGCTAGAGCGAATTAAAAAGGTGCATGTGCTACATGCGCTTGTGGCTTTATTATTACCGCTACAGTTATTTTTCTTTTTTGATGAAAACATCACTATAAAAAGTGAGCTTACTCTTTTTATGACCATGACGGCGGTGGTGTGTTTTTTCTTTGCAACGAACTTAAAGCGTTGCTCATTGTACCCGCATGTAAAACACCCATGGGGGTTGTTTTTAATACGAATGATGTCGGTTTTTAGTCTTGTTGCACAACTAGGTTTAGCCTGTATTGTAGGGTTGGCAGCTTTAAGCGAGTTAGTTTAAAAGTTAATGTTTTGCTACAAAAAAACGCGCTAATTAGCGCGTTTTTGCATTGTTGGGTATTTATTACGGATTGTTTTTATCGTGCTCGTGTGCAGCTTTTTCTTCAGCGAGCTCATCTTTAAGCTTGCGAATTTTAAGCCCAAGTTCTTGCCCTCTATGGCGCGCATAATAAGTACAGCCAATAAACATAGATGAGGCAAATAATAACTCAAGCAATACCCATATAAGCTCATCTTGTGCGACCCACAGCAATGTAAAGCCATGAATAAAGTAAAACATAACAATAAAATTAGCCCACGCATAGGTGTAGGTTTTATCTTGTAATATGCCTTTTAATGGCAGTAATAGTGGCAATACATACACTAAGAAAAGAAAGGTGTTACTGTGACCGTCTCTAGGGGCTAATACAAACATCCATAACGGCATTAAAATAAGCAGACCAATATAACCAAATAAGGCTAGGCGCTGAAATTTAATGGTAATCGGTTTTTTAGCAGGCTCGCTTACTTGAATCATTTAAGTTTACTCGCAACTTGAGTCAGGCGTTTTCCTACGCTTTGACATATTTTAATTTCGTCTTGACTTAGGGTTGAGCTGTTATTGCTACCTGCAACGTGAGAGGCGCCATAAGGTGTTCCTCCTGTTTCGGTGCCGAGCAACTCAGGTACATCGTAGGGTACGCCCATCAACATCATCCCATGGTGTAACAAAGGCAATGACAAATTGAGTAGGGTTGCTTCATTGCCACCATGCATACTGCTTGATGATGAAAACACACAGGCAGGTTTATCAATAAGTTGGCCTTTGAGCCAAAGATCGCTGGTGGTTTCCCAAAACGTTTTTGCTTGTGAGGCCATCATGCCAAAGCGGGTCGGCGTACCAAATGCAAGCCCGTCACAGGCAACTAAATCATCTTTACTGATCACAATGTCATGCGGGTTTTTAGCCACAAAAGTACGCAGTAATGCAGTTGCACCTTGTTGCTCTATTGACTCTGCAATCTCATGTGCCATGGCTTCTACTGAGCCATGGCTTGAGTGATACAGCACCACGATGGTTGTGCTCATTATAGAACGCTTAATACGTTTTCAGGCGGGCGACCTAGGGCGGCTTTATTGTTATTTACTACAATAGGGCGCTCAATTAGTTTTGGGTGATTGACCATGGCATCAATAAGCTCTGACTCGCTATTTTCATCTTTTAAATTAAGCGCTTTGTACTGCTCTTCTTTGGTGCGCATCAAATCTCGTGCCGAATTAAACCCAAGTTGAGAAACTAAGGTACTAATTTGCTCATGAGAAAGCGGTGTTTTTAAGTATTCAACAACACTCGGTTCAATGTTTTTACTTTGTAATAGGTTAAGGGTTTCGCGTGATTTTGAACAACGCGAATTATGATAAATAGTAACTGACATAAAAATACATCCAAAGTGTAAATTGTGGCTATTTTAGGTGAACTCACTAAAGACTTAAAGCCTCGCAAGCTCTTTTTGCAATAACCGATACTGTGTGAGTAACGCTTTTAAGCGCTGTTGCTTAACATCTTCACTTGGCTCTACAAAATTAAGCGCTTTTTGTATTTCGTCGGCCGCTTTTAAATACGCGCCATACTGAGATAATACATCGGCATTGGCTTCATGGTAGGCCGCCAATTTTTCTTGTTTTTTGTAGGCGTCAGTTAAAAGCTGTTTGCCTAAATTGTGATCGGGTTTTTCCAGTAAAAACGACTTTAATATATTTTCAGCTAACTCATATTGCTCAGCCTCTAATGCCGCGTTGGCGTAATTTAAGGTGATCACTTGGTTATTTGGCCGATAATTATTTAGCTCGCTTAAGTAACTAACTGCTTCTGCGGCTTTTTTTTGTGCAATGAGTAAATCTGTTTTGGTATCAATATAAAATAAGTTTTTAGGATCGTCTGCCAATAACTCATCAAGAATAGGTTGTGCTTCATCCGTCTTTTTTTGATCAAGCAAACTAATAGCTAAACCGTATTGTAATGCTACGTTGTTATAGGTGTTTTCGCGCATTAACTTTCTAAATAAGGCTTCTGCGTTTTCGGGTTTGTTATCGTAACGCGCCAGGACTCGGCTTTTTGCTAAGTCAAAATCAAGGCTCGAGCTTACCTGGCGTTTAGGGTATTGCTCGGCACGAAGGCGAACATCTGACACACGACTTTCAGGAAGAGGGTGAGTGAGTAAAAACGCCGGTGGTTTATATTTATAACGAATTTGTGCGGCAAGTTTAGTTAAAAATTCACTTGATGCTCTGGCATCAAACCCTGCGTTGTTGAGGGTTTGCATGCCCATTCTGTCTGCTTCTTGTTCGGCAGAACGGCTATGTGTCAGCTGACTGAAAGCTGATTGTGTTTGGCTGGCTGAAATAATAGCCATACCGGCATCAGGGGCTACAACCGCGGCTAAAATACCAGCAATCATGCCTGCAATAGTAAGCCCGCTATTATCTTGTTGCTGCTGAATGCGCCTTGCTAAGTGGCGCTGGGTGACGTGTGCTATTTCGTGGCCAAGAACCGATGCAAATTGACTCTCGTTATCGGCTTGGGCTATTAATCCGGTGTGTACACCAACATGGCCGCCATAAAATGCAAATGCATTGATTTCGGGATTATTTAACCAAAAGAATGAAAACCCAAAACGCACATCATTGGCGTTAGCAACTAACTTTCTACCTAAGGTTGTTAGGTATTCATCAAGCACCGGATCGTTAATCAAAGGCGATGAGCCTCTGATCTGCATCATCATCACTTCACCAATCGCTTTTTCTTTTTCAATTGGTAGTGCTTGTAAGGCTGAAGTGCCTAAGTCGGGCAGTTGAAGATTGGTTTGTGCCTTTAACGGCTCACTTATCAGTAGGCTAAACGTAAGCGCTGCACTGCATAAAGTGATAAAGGCTGATTTTAGCTGCATTATATTCCTTGTTTATTTTTTATCAGGGGCACTTGAAGGATCATGTCTATATAAACGGCTGTCCTTTTCACATAGTTGATAAAACGCCTTTATTGTGACCCCATCAACCTTAACAATGTTCAATTGAGTTTGTAAAAAAGCAATAATTTTATGAACCACTTTGTGAGAATGTAATATAAGCGCTTTATCTGCTTCATCGCCTTGGTCTAAGTAAAAGCCAATAAATTTATGTAATTGATTAATGCGAATAACGGTTTTCATTGTCAATGGATCCCATAACCTAAACTCCATTGTCTCATCATGTCGTGCGTACCTATCGATGGCGGTATCATTAGAAAAAGGGAAGGCTTGTAATTCAAAACCACGCTCGGTAAACACTTGATGCAGTGAAATTCGTGGTTTGTTATTGCTTTCTTTTTCATAAAGCTCGTTGGGGTCTATTCCCAGCGCTTCTAAATTCCAATTGCGTTTGTCGATAATACGCTTGATGGCATTATCAAATCCGTGATCTAAAATACTTTCACATTCACTTACCGACGAAGCCACTAAATGATAAAAATGCGGCAGCTCCCCCCAATTAATTTGCTTTTTAAACCAATTAATTTCTTTGAGAGTTGGATTGCTAGGCAATTGCGCTTTATTATGCGAATTAGGCATTAACGTATCCTGATAGCTAACGATGCTATAAGGATAAACCATTGCAGAGGTTGTTTTAAGAAAAAGTTAAATTTAACTGCGGTTAATCTCAATTGGCCCTGTTATAGGACTTATTATTAATGTGAATAGGTAGCGAAACGAGTATGCTAGAGCTAAATTTACGCGCTTATAAATGCCCACAGCAATTTATTCAGTTTAAATTAGGGCTGCGTGATGCAATATCGTTAAAACAAGCAATTACCTTTAATATCTCACAAGAACAAAACACTGATGATATTGAACGATATTTGCAAAAAAAAGCGTATTATTACAAGTTAAATAAACAACAGGGGTTGTTATTAGTGGAGCCGTTTTGTGTTTGAATATGTAAAAGCATGGTATGAAAAAAAGTTTTCTGATCCTGATTCAGTCACTTTACTTTTTTTATTGTTGGCACTGGTTGCCATGTTGTATTTTTTTGGCCCATTAATTGTGCCTGTGTTAGTGGCACTGATCATAGCTTATTTATTAGATTGGCCTGTGGTTCACTTAGAACGGTTTGGCCTTAAGCGTTTTACTGCCACCAGCATAGTAATGCTGATATTTATTGGCATTATGCTCACTTTAATATTGGTTATAGGCCCTGTGCTTTGGCAGCAAAGCAGTAACTTAGTCCAAGAAACACCGCATATGGTCGAACAAGGTAAATCGTTTTTACTCGAACTGCCTGATAAATACCCCAGCCTTATTAGCGCAGAGCAAGTACAATCGATTGTAGTAACCGTTGAAACCAAAGTTCTCGACTTTGGCCAAGTGGTATTGTCTGCGTCGCTTAATTCATTAAAAGACGCTGTAGCATGGTTAATTTACCTTATTTTGGTACCGCTACTGGTGTTTTTTATGCTCAAAGATAAAGTAGAGCTCAGTGCCAGCATTGCTAAAATGATCCCACGCCAACGCCGCTTAATTCTACAAGTGTGGCATGAAATGAATCAGCAAATCATGAATTATATTCGTGGCAAAGTATTTGAAATTTTAATTGTTGGTTCTGTGTCGTTTATTGCTTTTACCATACTGGACTTACGCTACGCCGCGCTTTTAGGCGTTCTCGTAGGCTTTTCGGTGCTTATTCCGTTTGTGGGAGCAGCGTTAGTAACTATACCAGTGGCCGCAGTAGCGCTGTTTCAGTTTGGTTTAGAAACTCAATTTTGGACCGTTTTAATTATATACGGCATTATTCAAGCGCTCGATGGCAACGTATTGGTGCCTTTACTGTTCTCTGAAGCGGTTGATTTAAATCCGGTATTTATTATTGTTGCGGTGCTATTTTTTGGTGGGCTATGGGGTTTTTGGGGAGTGTTTTTTGCCATTCCATTAGCATCATTAGTCAAAGCACTTATTAATGCCTGGTCATCCAAACACGAAGATCTCGGTAACTAAAAGGTATAGTAAACGCACTTTAATTACTAAAGATTATTACTCATTCCTGTCAAAACTATGTACTATTGGGAATAAGATATATTTTTTAGTAATAAGGTGCGTTTTTAATGTCAGAGTTTTTATTGCCAGATGAACCCAAAGCTCAAGTTTATCTCGATGCAAATGCGACCACACCTGTATTGCCATGTATTGCAGAGGTGGTGTGCCACGCTATGCAAATTTGTTTTGGTAATCCCTCAAGTCCTCATATAACCGGCATTCAAGCCAAGCACTTATTAGAACAAACCAGGCAAAAAGCCCGTATTGTCATTGGCGCGCAGCAAGGTGATATTTTATTCACCTCGGGTGCCACTGAGGGGATTCAAACCGCCATTGTATCTACGCTCATTAATGCAAAACACCATACAAAGCCAAACCCCGTTTTATTGTATGGGGCAACCGAACATAAAGCGGTGCCTAATACGCTAAAGCATTGGAATACAGTGCTGGAAATTAACGCAGACATTATTGCTATTCCGGTTAATCGTGGTGGTATTTTAGATTTAGACTTTATTGCTCAGCATATTGATAACGCTTTGATGATTTGCACGATGGCCGTTAATAATGAAACCGGTGTTTACCAAGATCTAAGCGCCATAGAAAAGGTGATTCGTAGTCGTAATAGCCAAGTCACTTGGATGGTTGATTGCGTACAAGCGCTTGGCAAACAACAGCTCAACCTAAGTGAAACCACGATTGATTATGCGCCTTTTTCAGGGCATAAACTTTATGCACCTAAAGGCATAGGTTTATTGTATATTCGTCAAGGCAGCCCATACACGCCCTTTATAGCCGGTGGCGGACAAGAAAGTGGCATGCGCTCTGGTACAGAAAACCTGCCTGGTATAGCTGGGCTCAATAAGCTGTTTAGTTTGCTGCTAGATAAACAAGACGAGACATTTAAATCAACAGATGTACTTAACTTGTATCGAGATAAACTGCATAGCGCCTTAGTTGATACTTTTGGAAGTATTACCTTTAATCATGACTTTGCCTGCTCAGTGCCCACAACGCTTAATTTTGCAGTTAACGATTTAACCAGTAAAGAAGTTATTGATTTATTTGACGCTGCAGGTATTAGGGTCAGCGGTGGTTCTGCATGCAGCACGGGAGCTACGCAGAGCTTTGTGCTTGATGCGATGGGAGCCTCACAGTGGCAAAGTGAAAACGCTATTCGTTTGTCGTTTGGCCCTGCTGCCACGATGGCGCAAATAGATGATGCATGTGAACAAATTAGAGCGCTTAAAACGGTATTACAAGCTAACTGTTTAGTGATTTCTGATAGCAGTTTTCCTGTGCAAGAAGTATGTGCTTTAGGGCTTACCCAATTTAGACACCAAGGTGCATGTAGTTGGTTGTATGTAACAGATGATCAACATGCATTTATTATCGATCCGATTATTGAATTGATCCCTCGCTTTGAAAAAATAGTAACTACACAAAATTTAACTATTACCGCTATTTTAAATACGCACGAGCATCAAGAACGTCACTGCGCACTTGATTTAATGCGCAGCGCACTTAACGAAAACCTAGTCGCTGGAGAGGTTGATAAATTAGGCTGGCCAACTAATAGCGACAAATTGCAATTAACCACTCACGTACTCGAAAAGTTAGCCACACCAGGACATAGCCAAGATAGCGTGAGTTATTTATTAAAAGCGAATAATGGTGATGTTGAGTACTGTTTTTGCGGTGATTTAATTTTACCTGCAGGGCTTGGAAATACCGCGCTTGATGGCGGGGATGCAATGCAAATGGCGCATTCCTTGACGAGGTTAGCAGCAGAGCTGAATCCGCTAAGTGTGGTGTGTTCAGGGCATGATTACCAACAGTGCTTTGCAATGAACTGGGCTGTTCAACAGCAGCAAACGCCATTATTACAAACCTTAATTAAAGGTGATATTGATGACGCTGAATTTGCCGCACAAAAACAGCAAGCAGATTTACAACAACAAACACAAGCTAACACGCTCTGTGGTTATGTTAATGCTAAGCCTGCTGTAGAAACTTCGCAATTAAGTTTTAACCAAGCAAAAGAAATACTGGTAAAGGGCAATGCGTATTTAATTGATACCCGAGAACCTTATGAACATGGCGCTAATAATTTAAGCGTATTGCTAAACGTACCCATAGCTAAAACCTTAAATATTCCTTTAAGTCGAATGGCTCATGCACTTACGCAAGGTCAATTGGACAAAAACAACCAGTATATTTTGGTGTGTCGCAGTGGTAACCGTTCAAAAATTGCGGCAGCAAATTTGACTGAGCTTGGTTACAGCAGTGTTTATAACTTAGCAGGTGGTTTAGCGTTAACCGGTTAATTGTTTTTTTAGAGGAAAGGCCGACATTTGTCTAACACCACTCGTTTAAGAACGAGTGGTGTTTTTTCGTTTATATCTAACCGGATATTTTTGTGTCTTTGCCAGCACCGCTCGCGG
>NZ_JALNTK010000002.1:0-232644 GCF_023161865.1 Pseudoalteromonas sp. 2CM36K | reverse complement strand
CACCACGTAGCAGCGGGTTTACCCCGCGTTTTTGTGTTTAATGACCTAGGCCTGACGCGATATAAAATCGCTGCTACAGGATAGTAGTTGGCTTGTTTTTCCTCTTTCAGCGCAGTGTCTCTTTGCCCTCTTTGTGAATAAATCACTTAAAACATGTTTGCACAAAGAGAAGACAATGAGGGGTAATAAGAAAATATAAAAACAGGGGTTAGGTTTTACCATCCCCCCGTAGCTCGTAGCCCGAAACCCGCGTTCCAAACATAAAACGCGCTGCATAAAGCCGCGCCTGTAGGTCAGTCATCCAGAGCACTATTTGTGGGTTGATAAGCGCCATTATCTAACGCATCAAAGTAGGCTTGATAACGGCCGCTTTGTTTAAATTTAAGTAATTGCCGATTAAAAATTTCAAGCCGCTGTTTACTGTGTTTGTTATTTTTAGGGAACATCACAAAGCTTTTATTGATTAATAGTGGCCTTGGGTGATGCACAATGGCATTTTTTATTGTAGGTAGTTGACCTGCCAATATGTGATAGCCTACGCTTTGCTCTTCGGCAAAGGCATCAATGCGGCCCATAGCTAAACGCTGAAAATTTTGCTCTGTTGTACTTACACGCGACATATCGAACAAGCCTTCATCAGCTGCTTTATCAAACTCTTTGCCGTAACTATAGGCAAGCCCACCTCCTAGTAATAAGCCTTTTAAATCGTTTAGATTTTGCCAATCAAAAGGGCGTTGTTTATGATAAAAAAATACAAAACGCTCGTTTAACACTGGCTCACTGTAAAAATAATCCTCAGCACGTTGTTGTTCAAACATCCATACGGCAGTGGCTGCGTATTTATCATTAATGGTGTCGTGGTAAGCACGCGGCCACGGTAAAAAGGTAAAGTTAACTTTAATGTTAGCTTGTGCAAATATATCGGTAATTAAATGCGCAACCACGCCTTTGTGAGGCAGCGATTCGCTTAAAAAAGGCGGCCATTCGCCTGAACTTATATTTAAAGCAGCATGGTGATTAGCCGCTTTGCTTGAGGGTTGTATTGCTTCAATTGCGTGCGTGTAATGACTGGTAAAAGCCATCAGCAAGAAAGATGCGATATAGATACGGTATCTTACTTTAGCTGATAACATAACATTCATGTGTATAAGTCTCTCCTTTTATTAAATATACCCTTTTTGGATATAAAGCGGCTTTGAATGCTGCTTAAAAAATAAACTATTTTAAAGGCTTTAACTGAATCTAAGCTTAAGGGCTATACCGTCGGTTTACAGACTTATTTTAAGTATTTTTATGTTACCGCGTTATTCTTTTGTTTGCATTTTTTTTGCGCGTTCTTCTGCATCGATGAGTGCTTGTGATTTAGGCGCGCGTTTTTTTTCTTCTATTTTTGGTTTTTGTGGTGAATTTGGATCCCAGCTTTCATCAAGCGATAAATTAGCAAATGGATTGCTGCTTTGTGGTGAGTTATCGCGCGTACTTGGCTCTTCAGGGGCAACCTTTACTTGCCCTGCCGTTACCGGTGTTTTTTTAGTAGGTAGTGGCGCGTCGGGATCGAAAGTGCGTACTTCTGGCTCTTTAAAGTCGTGTTCAGTGGTTGAGCTTAATGATGAACGCTGCGTTTTTGCAGGATGAAAATCAGCTTGTGGCTGATGGGGTGCAATGGGTTTAGGTGCGCTGTTTGAAAGCTTTATAGGCGCTTCATGTTGACCCTTTTTGATTGGCTGATTTATAGGATTACGCTGTATTTTGCTTTGTTTGGCTTCGGGGTCAAAATCTCTTACTTGTGGCTCGGCAAACTCTGTTGCATTTTTTATCCGCTCTAAAGTTGCTTTAGCAGCTGCTTCAAACTCTGCCGTGTTAGGCTCCGACTTTATTTTCACTGTATTAACTCGACGAGAATCAGGCTCTTTACCCTTGCTTTCGACGGCTGGGTTTTGCAGATCAGAGCCAGTCACCATCGGCTCAGTAACAACACTGTGAGTTTGATCATTGTCGTGACTTGGGGGCATTTGCAATGGTATGCCAGTATCAGCCACTTGTTTATTTTGCTTAATATTGCGCAGGCGCATTAATACCACAACCGTAATTACCACAATTAACAATAGTGCCACACTTGGTAATACTAGCGAGATTATATTAGCCCCTTTGGGAATAGAAGAGGCAATAACGGCTGTTTGCTCGCTGGTATTTATAGTGATAGGTACGGCGGTTTGTGCAGGCTCAACGGTGGCTTTTTTTACCTTTGGTTGCGTATTTTCCTCAGTGTTTGATAATTCACTGGCCGGTATTTTGCTGGGCTGTGCATTTTTTTCAGAAGCGCCGCTTTGTGCAGCCGCAGCTGTTACATTGACTTGTGACTCATTAGGTGCTGTTGTGGTTGATGCTACTGAGGCATTTTTTTTAGCTTGCTCTATAGTTTGAGTGGCGCTTTGTTCGATTACATTATTTTGGGGTGCAGTTGCACTTTGCTCAGTTGCAGCGTCTGGCAACGTTGGCTGTAAAGTGGGTTCTATTTGTTGTGGTTTTACAACCTCCGGGGTCGATTGTTCAATAACCGGCTGCGTTTTAGGCTTTGCTACTGGCAAAGTGCGTGCCGCTTGCGGAACACTGCAGTTTTTTTCAAAGTCTCGCGCAGCATTACGGTATTTACGGCTGGCTTTATTATTGCTGTGTTGCTGCATTTCTTGTTTTATAAGAATACACATAGCTTCGTTATAAGCGGCACTGCTGGCACTATAAAACAAAGCAAAACAAAAAAGTAAGCAACTCAGTAACGGTTTCATAAAACTCAAAAGCGGTTAAGCATCAATGCACTAATTTTAAGCGTAAAGTAAAAAATTATCTAGGGCTTAGCAATTTCGCGCGCTAAGCCTAAATTAGTCAATTACCATTAAGCTTCGGTACTCGTCGTAAGCAAATTGGTCGGTCATACCGCTAATGTAGTCTTGAATTAACCGACAGCGATAATAAAATTCATAGGCGGCAAAATGATCGGGCTCTTCTTGCATCGCATTTATGGCATGCTGATAGCTACTTAAATGCTTTTTAGAGAGCTTTTTAACGAGTCTCGATTCTATTAATAAGCGGTTGTCGCCATGCAATGCACGTTTAAAGTCATCGCTACTCAAAAGCAGCAAAGGTTTATAGCAATCGAGTAGGCCATTAATAATACGGTAGCCTTGCAGTTCGAGTTTTTCGACTTCTTTGTGCGAAAATACATGCTCAAGCGCGACTTGTTTGAGCGCTTGGGTTGCTGCATGCAGGTAGCTGCGATCTTCTAATAATGCATGGTTAAAGTCGCCATGATAAATTGGCTCTATGTTTTCAATAAAGCGCTTTGCGGCATGGTTTACTAGCGGGTGCAGTAATGACACGCGTAAATAAATAAAAAACTCACTATTAAAATTAAAGGGCTGTGCTTGTGCCCGTTCTATGGCGTAGTTTATGGCGTCGTCCACAAAGCTTTGGTGTTGAGTGTCGTTAAGAGCAAGGTTAATTAATGCTTTTTGATACTGCTTTTTTAGTTGCTCGCATAATAACTGTGTGGTGATAATGTCTTTTTCTACCGCATCTTCTATGTCAGCCAAGCAATAAGAAATATCGTCAGCGGCTTCCATTATGTAACTGGCTGGGTGGCGGCAATTCGGCTCCATTTTGAGCTCAGTTTGCAGTGCCTCTACAAAGCTTTTTTCACTGTAGTAGTAGCCCACTTTTTTCATAATGTAGTTTTTATTTTGTGGGATATCTTGCTTCGCTAAGCTGGCAGGGCGGGTGTACTTTAAAATTGCCGCACTTTGGCTGTAGGTTAAATTTAGGCTCAGCAATGAGTGAATAATACGTATGCCTTGGGCGTTGCCTTCAAAACTGCAAATATCTTGCGCTAAATGTTTAAAAATAACGCCTATACTGCTATTGGCTGTTTGGCAACGCTCAGGCGTAATACTGGCCAAGTTAGCATTAAACCAATTATTAATGGCGGCCTCGCCAAAGTGACCAAATGGCGGGTTACCAATATCGTGCATTAGGCAGGCCATTTCTACTAGGGTTTCTAGCGGGCGTTCTAAGCCTGATAAACCATATTCTTTTTGCTGTTGGTAATTTAAGTTGGCAAAAACACGCTGCACAATAAATCGACCAACTTGTTGTACTTCTAATGAGTGAGTAAGGCGCGAGCGCACGGCTGCATTGCGTTCAAGCGGAAATACTTGGGTTTTTTGTTGCAGCCGACGAATGGCTGCACTATTAATAATTCGGCCACGATCGCTCTCAAGCGCCATTTGTAAATTGGCCGTCGTGCGCTGCATACGCGCTGGGGTGATTTTGCTGCTGAAGTCGATCATGGCAATCCTTTAATTTTGCACGTTGGGCTCTTATTAAGTGCACAGTTATATTTTTTAGTGAGCCATCTTTAATCTATCAGCATGTATCATAAAGTAACAACTTGCTTTAGTATTATTTTTTATAAAATTAACATACATCTATAGGTGTTTAAAATGAAGTTGTGGATCACAAAGGCAGTCTGTTTTTGCCTTTTATTAGGGATGAGTAATGCGTTTGCAGCCAAAGAGCAAACTGTAGTGATGATTTCAATTGATGGCTTGCGTTGGGATTATATTGAAAAGCACGGTGCACCCAATTTAAAAGCAATGGCTGAGCAAGGGGTTAGAGCGCAAAAAATGCAGCCTGTTTATCCTACTAAAACGTTTCCAAATCATATTTCGGTGATTACTGGTTTACTACCCGTTAACCACGGTATTGTTGACAATAAATTTTGTGACAAAGCGCGCAATAATGAATGCTACAGCATGGGAAAAGGCCAAAAAGACAGTACTTGGGTGCGTGGTACTCCATTTTGGAATTTAGTAAAAATGCATGGGCTGAAATCGGCGGTGTATTTTTGGCCTGAGTCGGATGCGCGCTTTAATGGTATGACGCCTGATTACTATTTTCATTATTCTAAACAAGGTGATTACCAAGACAGAATTGACCAAATTGTACAATGGTTAAGTTTGCCTCAAGCGCAGCGCCCACGCTTTGTAGCCAGTTACTTTTCGCTGGTTGATAGTATGGGGCATGAGTTTGGCCCAGATGCAGTACAAACACGTGACGCTGTTCATAAGTTAGACGCCTTAATGGGGCAATTACGTACTCGCTTGAGCAAATTATCTCAGGATATAAACTTAGTAATTGTTTCTGATCATGGCATGGCACAGGTTGATCCTGAGCAAAGCATTATTGTTAGCAGTTTACCTAAAGATGATAATTTTATTATTGTAAATACCGGTCCTCGTTTACTTATTTATACTAAAAGCGATGCTAAAAATGCAGATATTGACGCGTATAAAGCACGCTTACAAAAAGCGGCTAAGGGGCGTTATAGTGTTTTAAGTAGCGAGCAGCTTGAAGGCTACCATTATAATAGTGGGAGCCGAGTGGGTGATATTGTGGTGCAAACCAATGCGCCTGCGGTATTTAGTAACGGTACTAAAGCGCCGTACTTAGGAACGCATGGCTATGCCTATACCGATGATATGGCAGCAACATTTATTGCTACCGGGCCGGCGTTTAAAAAAGGGGTGAGCATTGAACGAGTGAATAATTTAGATATTTACCCTGTGCTTGCTAAGGTGATGGGTTTAAAGCTAATGAGTAAAGTGGATAGCGATGGCAAAGCGTTAATGCCTGCTATTAAATAAAAAAATAGCAGTGCATTAATTAGCTGCGCATTTTTAGGCTTTTAACTTACTCTATTTGTTAATGACTAATAGTACTGCTAAATCCGTTTTCATCACTTTGCAGGGTAAGTGTAAAGTGGTGGCGATCGCAAATAGCTTTTACAGTGGCAAGGCCTAATCCAAAGCCGTCTTTTTGCCTTGCAAGGTCGCTTCTGTAAAAGCGTTTGGTTAACTGGCTTAGCTGTTGTTTATTTACCCCTTTACCGTTATCGCTAATTTTTATACTGCTTTTAGAAAGCGTTATTGTAATTTTAGCGTGGTTACCTGCATATTTAATGGCGTTTTGTAGCAAGTTATAACATGCTTGAAACAGTAAGTTTTTGTCTCCTTCAAAAATAGGCTCGTGGTTTTTATGCAGTATTATGTGCTGC
Source organism: Pseudoalteromonas sp. 2CM36K (assembly GCF_023161865.1). Taxonomy (NCBI): domain Bacteria; kingdom Pseudomonadati; phylum Pseudomonadota; class Gammaproteobacteria; order Alteromonadales; family Pseudoalteromonadaceae; genus Pseudoalteromonas; species Pseudoalteromonas sp. 2CM36K. The sequence continues at coordinate 226,535 of NZ_JALNTK010000002.1, read as the reverse complement.
TGGTTTTGCTCTGCTGTGGGTTCAAGAATATCTATTATGTCGCTCATTAAAGTAAAGCCATTAACGGGCTCTAATTTTAGTGGAAATTGCCCATGTTCTAAACGTGTTAGCTTTAGCATGGCATCAAAGGTATGTAATACGCTTTCTAATTGCTCTATTGCTATGCCTAGGCTTGGTTGCTTAATGGCTTCATTTTCTAAATGTAAACGCAAGCGGGTTAGCGGGTTTTTTAAATCGTGGGCAATGTTGTCGGTAATCCCTTGTACTAAAGCAAAGTTTTCTTCAATGCTTTGTAGCATGGTATTGATATGCTTGGCTAAAGTAACAAATTCATCACCTTTTTGTTTATGCACTACTCGCGCCGATAAATCGCCTTTTTGTACTTGCTCGGCCACGTTATTAAAATAATTTACGCGGCGTAAATGTTGTCTAGCAAATATATAACCAAATACACATGTGAGTACTAAACTAAGTAAACACGCCCATGTAGCAATGGTTTTAAACTCTGTAATTAAGCGACTTAAATGCTCAGTAGCTGTAGCAATAACTACTTTGCCGTGTTTTGTTTTTACTATGCCTGTGGTTAATAAGCGTATTTGGCCGCGCTGCGTATCGAGTACTGGAAACTCAACGGTTTTTGGTAGTTTAGGTATATCGTTTGGAAAAAAGCTCAACCCTTGGCTTTGAGTTTCGTCGTTTTGCCAAAAAATTAAAATATCGCCTTCGTTTCTAAAAACATTAAGTTGCTTAAAAAACGAGGCTTTATCAAATTTATTAGCTAGCCCCTCTATACGCACTTGCTCGGCGTTTAACTGCCTTTCTACTTGGCGTGTTTGCTCTCCAAGTAATAACTGATAAATAAGCACAATACATAAAACCAATACCACAGAGGTAATGGTCGCAAAGGCGAGGGTTAAGCGCCAAACCGAGCTTACCCGTGGGTTAAATTGCCACCATAATGAATGCTTGTTATTCATTGGCGTGCGCTTTTTGTAAGCGGTAGCCTACACCTCGTATAGTTTCGATGTTTACATGGGCGTTATGCTGTAAAAGTTTTTTACGAAGCCTAGCAATATGTACATCAATTACGTTGGTGCCTGGGTCAAAATGGTATTCCCACACTGATTCAAACAATAAGGTACGAGTAACTAATTTACTTTGATGTTCTAACAAAAAGTGTAATAACTTAAATTCTTTTGGTTGTAAGTTTAGCGGTTTTCCGTTTATTTGAGCTTTGTAGTGGCGAAAATCTAGGCTTACATTTTCAAATTCTACGGTGGTTGTTTTTTGCGTGGATTGCGAAGGACGTTTTATGAGTTTTTCTACTCTTATTGCAAGCTCAGAAAACGCAAAAGGTTTGGTAAGGTAATCATCTCCACCGGCTTTTAAACCTGTAACTCTTTCATCTACTTTATCAAGTGCTGAAAGTATAAGTACGGGAGTGTTTTTACCGGTTGCTCTAAGTGCTGCTAGTACTTGTAGTCCATCGAGTTTTGGTAACATACGGTCAAGTATTATTATGTCGTGTTCTTCGCAGGTAGCCATAAGCAATGCTTGTTGGCCGTCGGCTGCAGTATCTACAGTGTAGCCTTGTTCGTTAAATGCTTTATATAAAAATTCGCGATTTTGTTTATCATCTTCGACTAAAAGCAGCTTCATTAATTACCCCATTGCAGCAGAGGTAAGTTTTTACCTGTGGCTAAATCAATGGCTTTTTTGTGTCTGCCTTTTTCTGTAATAAATGTAGCAACTAGATAGGTTATGCCAGTATCTTGCTCTAATTGCGACTCTAATAAGTAATATGGTGGGGCTGGGCTTATTGATTTTACCAGTTGATGCATGCGGTAGTTTTTTTGCTTCATTATCTTGGCTGCGGCTACTTCGTCTTCTTCGTCAAGTTCTGGCTGTTCGTATTCTTGTTCAATTACTTTACCTTGTGCGTTAACGATTAACTCAATAAAGCGTTTATTTTGCTCATCAAATAAAGTCACTTCGTAAACTGTAATGCCTTTTTCAAACTCAAGTTCAAATTCCACAATTACACCTTGATTGGCATACTTGGTTTCTATTTTATTTAAAATACTTTGAGCCGAAGGAGCTTTAGCTGTATTAAGCTTATTAAATATGGCAGGGTTACTTGCTTGGCAAAATGCGCTAACAAAAAGGGTCGCGCTTAATAAAATATATTTCATAAATAGGCTCTTGTGGCTTGAACGTTATTTTAATGCAAATTAGTTTATCAAATAAACTTAAGGACATGTTTAACTTTAGTAGGGCATGTTACCGCGAAAGGCAAACAGGCCCTTTGCAAAGTCAAATATAACTTATTGTATTTAATCGTCTAGTACGCAGGCTCTTGCTTGGTTAGTGTTTACCCACTGGCACTCAAGTTCTACGTATTGGTTTGTAAATTGCGATAGAGAGCTATCTTCACTTATGTAGCCCCATATTTCAGCTTGGTTATTTGTATTTAATGTAACATTGCCTTTTAAGTGTAGCGTGCTGGTGTTTTCTTCAATTTCGGCCTCAGTAATAAGAGCTTGGCTGTTGTTGTAAGTGCCTTCAAGCTCCAACCATTGCCCGTTTAGAGTTTGTGCAGTTAAGCCATCTTCGTAACGTGTTTGATTAGTAAGCGTAAAGTTATTGCCATTTATAGTAGCGATGTTGTCGCTAACCGAGACCTGCCCTGATACTGAAAACGTATAATTTGTTACGGTAGACTCGGTGTTACTACTGTCAAATTCAATATTTGTGGCTAACAATTGGTTGTTATTTTGTTGCCACTGAGCGTCTACTTCAACCCATTGGCCGGTGATTAAATTAGTGGCTGTGCCATCTTCAAATTGAGTTTGATCATTAATAGCAACTTGCCATTTTGAGTTGATAGTTATTAGTGTTTCATCGTTATTTACAAAGGTGATTACGCCTTCAAGCTCTGTTTGCGTGTCATCATTAAAATTAAGGTTTTGCTCGGCATCTACCTCTGTTGCAATAATATGCCCTTCATTTAAAACACCTTCTACCTCTACAAACTGGCCGTTATTTAACGCACCTTCTACCTCGGCTTGTTGGTAGTTAATGAGTAGGTTACCTAAATTAAAAGTGCCAGATTGTGTGTTTAAATTACTTATATTTCCTAGTAATTCAAGTTCTTCTTGACTGTTACTAATTACTGCTTGGTAAGTCATTGTAATGCTATTCGTTGAGTCGATGTATCCGCTTACTTCAAGTAATTCACCTTGGCTAAAGTTTGTGTTTTGAGCATTATTTAAAGTAATGCCTGCAATGCTTAGGGTATCGCCATCAATATACACTGGGCCTTTTAATAGCGGATCGTATTCTATTTCAGTTGCTTGCGAGCCGTTGGTTTCTACTTCAATGTACATACCTACTTTTATGTCTGAAAGGCTGGCGTTGTTGCCATCTAGCTCTACCTTGGCAGAGCTTGCAGGCACTGTGTGGCTGTTTATGGTAATTGCATTACTTGTGACTTCAGATACTTGGCCAATAATAACGCTTGGAAAGTTATTAACCTTAGAAATGACATTAGTTTTATTACTTGATGAGCTGCTGCCACATGCACACAACGCAAGTGAAATTGCAGATAAAGAAATGAGTTTAACAGTACTTTTAATTAGTGAATTATTCATAGCTTACTCCTAGTTATTTATATGGGGTAAGTGTACTTATTACCAAATATTGTAAAGGTGGACGTAACATTAAATTTTGTTAATGTTTAAACTAAATAACCTGAACTCTGGATAATAAATCTATCTCAAGCAGCTATTTTCAGCGCTAACTGCGTTGAATTTACTTGCAATAGGCTAGCTATTGACGCGTAATTTCGCCTTGTTTTCACTGGAAATCTCTGGCTAGAGAAAAATAAACATAAATATTATTTTTGATTCAATACGTTAGTAAATCTCTTAACCAGAGTTCAGGTTAAATAAAAAAGAGCGCAAATACGCTCTAAGGGGAAATAATTAAAAAATAGGCTGTAGGCTCACTTTAGTTACTGTTTGCGTTACTTATTTAAAGTTAGCAATACTTATTTTTGTATCGGTTACAGTACGAATACCATATGCTTGGTTGGTCATACCAAATGGAATGCTGTTTACGCTTCAATTTGGGTTTGAGAAATAATCGTACTGAGTTGCACTACCAAACACATGTGGGGAGGCCATAATACTGGCAAATTCATTTTGTACACCGTGGCCCATGCCATCAACATATACGCCACCGCTTGTATCGCCTTGCTTAAGAGAATGCGCTAAACCTTGGTTATGACCCAGTTCATGTACGAACGTTGTTGCTCCACAATCAACGGCTGTTATTGAATACATACGGTTGCTCATTGAGCTGTATAAATTGCCATTCGTACCTTGACCAACCCATGCTAGTAATTGTTAAGTTTTATCTTAAAAAAGAATTAGATCAAATTTAAATTGCAACCATAAAGTGGCAATTGCTTTTTTATAACTTATTGTAAGTATTTACTTTACCTTTTTTAGGTATTTTTTGGGTTTAATAGGATGGTTTTTTTGTAGTAATGGCGCACCCTGTGGCATGTTTTTTAAATCACACCGATTTTGACAAGTAAAACTGACCAATAAAATTTTTTAGTAACGTGCTCATTTTTCATTATTCAAAGGGCTAATTGCAAAGTATAAATAGGCAAAGTATGTTGTATCGTTAAACACCTATTAAAAGAGGGAATTATGGCAGGGACTGATCAGTTACTTAGTCGAATTATGGCAGGACTTGTTGCGGTCATTATTGGTTTTTCAAGTTCTATTGCATTGATTTATCAAGTGGTGATCACCTTAGGTGGTACACCTGAACTTGTGGCAAGCTGGATATTAATGCTGGGGCTAGTAATGGGCGGTACCTCTATTGTGCTGTCGTTTTATTATAAGGTGCCCATTTTAATTGCATGGTCGACCACCGGTGCAGCATTACTGATCTCAAGTGCCCAGGGCTACAACTTACATGAAGCGATAGGCGCATTTATGCTATCAGCCTTATTGGTGCTGGTGTCTGGCATTACCGGTTGGTTTGAAAAAATCATGAACCGTATTCCCAGTGAACTGGCCTGTGCTATGTTAGCGGGGGTATTAGTCACATTTGGTATTGATGTATTTAATTTTATGAACGACATGCCATTGGTGATTGGTTTAATGGTGGTGGTGTACTTTATTGGCAAGCGCTTTTTTGCTCGTTTTGCAATGCTAAGTGTATTGTTAGCGGGTATATTTTTAGCCTGGTATATGGGAAATATCGATACCAGCACCGTGCAGTGGCAGGCAAGCAGCTTTGCTTATATTGCACCAAGCTTTAGTTTGCAGGCATTTGTAAGTATAAGTATTCCTTTATATATAGTCACTATGACCTCACAAAACTTACCCGGTTTCGCTATTTTGAAAGCGCATAATTATAAGGCGCCTATATCATCGTCATTAACTGTGACCGGGTTAATAAATTGTGTGACGGCTCCCTTTGGTACCTATTCTATTAATCTAGCAGCCATAACAGCGGCTATTTGTATGAGCGAAGAGGCCGATAAAGACCCTGATAAGCGTTATTGGGCAAGTATTGCTGGTGGCGTGTTTTACATAATTATGGCGTTATGTGCGGCTATGTTAGTGGCAATTGTGGCAAGCCTGCCACAGGCCTTAGTATTGGCGCTGGCGGGTATTGCTTTGTTTGGCACTATTGCCAATAGTTTGCAGCAGTCTTTGCATAGTGCTGAATATACTGAAGCAGCCATTATTACTTTTTTAGTCACGGCCTCAGATTTAACTTTATGGTCGGTGGGCTCTGCCTGTTGGGGAATAATTGCCGGAGCAATCACATTAATAGTGACACGTAATCGCTAGGTTTAGGGAAGCTATTAGGTGCGGGGTTCGGGTGTCGAGCAACGGGTTTGGCACTGTGCGCGCGAGGTAAACTCCCACCTACCGTCAACCATCGCGCTTGGCTAGTCTCTGCCTGAAACCTGATCCCTAACACCTGCTCTTTGCTGCCTTTAAAGCATAGGTTTTAACACATCAAACATGGCGTCGATGTGATCGTCACGGTCGTTAAGCGCTGCTATATAACGGTATTTTTCGCCGCCGGCTTCTTCAAAAATCTCTCGGTTTTCACCTTCTAATTCTTCAAGTGTTTCTAGGCAGTCGGCGCTAAAGGCAGGGCTGATAATAGCCACATCTTTAATTCCTTTGCTAGGTAAGCTCTCAAGAGTTGCATCTGTGTAAGGTTTTAACCATTCAGCTTTACCAAAACGGCTTTGGAAAGTAGTGATCACTTTGTCTTTATCTAGGCCTAGCTTTTCTACCACTAAACGCGTGGTTTGTTGGCATAGGCAGTAATAGGGGTCGCCATTATCTAAAAACTGTTTAGGCATACCATGATATGAAAACACCATTTTTTGTGGCATGCCGTGTTTTTCTAAATCTTCGCTAATGCTGTTAGCAAGCGACTCTAGGTAGGTTAGGTTTTTGTGATACCCATTTACAAAGTGTAGCTCTGGCACCCAGCGCCATTTTTTTAATACATTTGCCACGGCATCAAATGTTGAGCCTGTGGTTGGACTTGAATATTGTGGGTAAAGTGGTAACACAATAATACGGGTTAAGCCTTTATCTCTGAGCTCTTCAAGGCCCGCTTCGATTGATGGATTACCATAGCGCATCGCCATAACCACTTCGGTGTTGGTATAGCCGTGCTGTTTTAATAAGGCATTTAATTTAATGCTTTGTTGGCGTGTAATGTGGGTCAGTGGCGAGCCATTTTCGGTCCATATGCTTTTATACAATTTAGCTGAGCGTTTTGGGCGAATACGCAAAATGATGCCATGGAGAATTATCATCCACACTATACGTGGTATTTCTACAATACGCGGATCTGACAAAAACTCACGTAAGTAAACACGTAACGCGCTTGCTGTGGGGGCATCGGGGCTACCTAAGTTGGTTAATAAAATACCTGTTTTTTGGTTAAAACGCCCGTCGTGGGGATTATCGGTAACGGCAGAAAATCGCGACACTGTGTGCTCCTTCAAGCAATATATTTGAAAGTAACTATTATGGCTTAGTATAACGAATAAAAGAGTATTTTAGATCAATCATTTAGCCGTTTTAACCATAATTCTAAACGGAGTTGGCTTTTTGGCTTCGAGTTGTTCTAGCTTAACAATCGATTTCGTATTGAAAATATGTCCTTTAGGCAAAAGCATAATACCTGTATGGCTGTGCAGTGAGTTTGCCAATGTCATATTTTCTTTGAGTTCTTGTGCGCTCATCACCTTTATTGAACCAATAGAGCTGTCAGAGGCGATGAGTTTAGCGTGGCTGGCTTCAAGTGCATCGACAATACGCGGATGATATAAGCTGCCACTGTTTGATTTAATACTATTGAGTGCAAATTGATGGCGTTGTTTTGTTGTAAGTAACGGCTCACTTTGCTCGTAACCCTCCCCAATAGTCACGAGCAACACTAAACACCATAGCACCAATAGGCTGGTTTTATGGCTTTAAACTTCACCTCATCATGAATGATGAAGGGGGTTATTAGCTGTAAAAGTGACAGCTGGGAATGTTGATGATAGACAGCTGGGAATGTTGATGATAGACAGCCGATATTAGATATGGTCGATAAGGTTACAGGTAGTTTATACGCAGATAAAGGTTATGTATCTGCAAACCTAAAAGCGGAACTTGCTGAGCAAGGGATTGATTTTATTACAGGTCAACGACGTAATATGAAACGTCAGCCAATATCATCTTGGGATAGAGCGATGTTATCAACGCGTTTCATCATTGAAACAGTGTTCGACCAGCTGAAAAATATGGCTCAAATAGACCACACAAGGCACCGCAGCGGCATCTCATTTATGGTTAATTTAATGGCTGGATTAATTGCCTATACTTTTCAGGCTAAAAAGCCGAGTATAAAAGTGACTCGGCTTTAATTCTTATGCAGATCTGAGGTTAATTATGCATAAAATCTCAATGTTAACATTGTATTAACCTTAGGTGGTGTGATATTAAATTGCAACTTTGGTTGTATTTTGAGCTTTTATAGGTGTTATTTTCCTGTTTTTAAAGCTATTTGCATTCTTATGCTAATTTTATCAAATTTCTGTTTCTTTTTGTTTGTGTATGTTGCTAGGATGTTAGCAATGGGATGCAGGAATATACCCCACACATATTATAAGAATACACAAAACAGGGTCATCATTATGTCAACATATCGTTTAAACACCTTGGCAGTAGCGGTTGCTTTTGCTTTCAGTGCACCAAGTGTGGTTAATGCACAAGAAGCGCCTGCTCAAGCTGAAAAGAATATCGAGCAAATATCTGTGTTAGGGTCGCGAGTTTCTAACCGAACAGCAACAGAGTCGTCATCACCTATTGATTTAATTGACGCGGATGATTTAAACAAAGGCGGCTTTACCGAGCTTGGGCAAAGCTTGCAAGCGACAGCGCCATCGTTTAACTTTTCTCGTACACAAGTTTCTGACGGTTCCGATTTATTTCGCCCAGCAACATTACGCGGTTTACAGCCAGATCAAACGCTGGTTTTAGTCAACGGTAAGCGCCGCCATAATCAATCTATTTTTGGTTTAACTAGTACCGTGGGCGGTGGCTCTGCGGGGACTGATATGAATGCGATCCCGCTTATTGCCTTAAAAGGGGTTGAGGTTTTACGTGATGGTGCGGCGGCGCAGTACGGCTCAGATGCGATTGCGGGGGTTATCAATTTATCACTTAATAACTCAACAGATTTAACCACAGGTTATGTGCAATACGGTAAAACGGCAGAAGGCGATGGGGAAACAATTTCTGCAGGTTTAAATCGTGGTTTTGAACTAGGCAACGAAGGTGGTTTTATTAATTTATCGCTTGAGTACCGCGATGCAGATAAAACCAATCGTGCCGAGCGAGATACTGGAGGTTCGCTTAATGTCGCACCAGGTACTTTATCGGACGAAGTTCGTTGGGGGCAAGGTAATGCAGAGAGTGAATTTACTTCGGTATTTTACAATATGACATTGCCAATAAGTGAGGGTGAGCTTTATTCATTTGGTGGTTACTCCGAGCGTACTGCACTAGGTAACGGCTTTTATCGTAACTTTAATGAAGCATCTAAAAACGTAATTCAAGTCTATAGCGATGGATTTTTACCGCAAATAGACAATGAAGCACAGGATATCTCTGTTTCAATTGGTTTTAGAGGCGATATTAACCCTGATTGGAATTACGATGTATCGGCGGTATATGGTGAAAACCAATACGACTTTACATCACGCAATACATTAAATGCCTCTTATGCTGCTGAGTATTTATTTAATAACCCAGGTGCAAGTGATGCCGATATTGCTGCAAATGCAGGACCAACTGAGGGGTATTCGGGTGGCTTTAGGTTTGACCAAACAACATTCAACGCGGATGTGAACGGGATTGTTGATATTGGCCGCAGTGAGCCTGTGTACGTATCAATTGGTGCTGAATACCGTAAAGAAAACTATGAAATTGTACCCGGTGAAGAAGCCTCATACGCGTGTGGCGCTGCTAACACAGATACTTCATACCCATCAGTGAACGATCCGAATCAATTTGCACAATGTGGTTTTCAAGCCTACAACGGCCTTCGCCCTGAAGCATCAAATAAAAGTGATCGCGATAGCTACGCCGTTTATATTGACGCAGAAACCATGGTTACCGATGCGTGGAATGTTAGCGGAGCACTTCGTTACGAAGATTTCTCTAATGCGGGTGACGACATAATTGGTAAAGTAGCCACGCGTTATGAATTTAACGATGATTTTGCGGTACGTGGTGCGTTATCAACAGGTTTTAGAGCGCCATCATTACAGCAAAGCGGTTACACTGCGTTTACCACTAACTTAGGTTCTGACGGCACGTTAAGCCAGTCGTTTACAGCAACAACAGGCTCTGCCTTTCCAGCTGCATTAGGCGTTGATAACTTAAAGCTTGAAACATCAACGAACTACAGTGCAGGCTTTGTTTATGATGTAACGAGCGATTTATCGTTAACTGTGGATTTTTACCGTGTAGAAATTGAAGACCGTATTACACTGGGCAGCTTGTTATCGGCTGATGATGTGGCATTTAGTCCTGATGCAGTTGCCGCGCTACAGGCAACGGGTGCAGTACAAGCGAACTACTTTTCAAACTCAGTGAATTCAACAACGCAGGGTGTTGACATTATTACGTCCTACCGTACCGATTTATATGGCGGTAATTTCTCTGCTACGTTTGCTGGTAATTTAAATGAAACTAAAATTGACAGTGTTAATGCAGCACCGGGTATTCCTGAAAATGTAGCACTTGATGATATTCAAAGTAGTTTTTTAACTGATGGGCAGCCGGGCGAACGCGCAACGCTAACGTTTGATTATGAGCGTGACGCGTATAGCTCAATGATCCGCTTTAATTACTTTGGCGAAACCGATGTGAAGTACTTTGGTAATGACCATATTGAACTTGCAACAGATGGCTCATTTAAAGCAACCAGTACGGTAGAATCAGCCGTATTAGTGGATTTAAATGTAAGTTATCAAATTAACGATATGTTTGCGTTATCGGTAGGTGCAGACAATGTATTTGATGAAACACCGGATGAATTAGGCGATGATGAAGTATTAAACGCTATTTCAAATGGGGCATTTAAATACCCTTTACGTGCCGTACCATACGGTTTTGATGGCCGTAGTTACTATGCAAAAGTAAGCTTTAGTTTTTAATTTTATAAGCTAAATAGGCGCCGTTATAAACGGCGCTTTTTTTATGGCTAAAATATATTTAACCTGAACTCTGGATAATAAATCTATCTCAAGCAGCTATTTACAGCGCTAACTACGTTGAATTTACTTGCAATAGGCGAGCTATTGACGCGTAATTTCGCCTTGTTTTCACTGGAAATCTCTGGCTAGAGAAAATAAACATAAATATCAATTTTGATTCAATACGTTAGTAAATCTCTTAACCAAAGTTCAGGTTATTTAAAACAGCATTAAAAATGATTGCATGCTTGAAAATTAAGCATACAATCGCCATCAATAACATGGTGGGGTATGTATCCCTCGTTATACTCATTTTATTAATAGGAAAAAATAAATGGCGAAAAAAAGCAAAGCAAAAGCGGTTAACAAATCCGCAGTAGACACTGGGCGCGGCGTGATAAAACACAACGCATTGGCAGCACTGGTAACCTCTAAAGTATTTAAACCGCAAGTGGTTAAAGCCAAAAAAGGCAAAGGCTCGTTTAAACGCAGTAACAAACATGCAGGACAAGAGTCCTATTTAATCGCGGCTTAAATAGCACCGATCAAATAGGGCTTTTGTTGCGAGTTGGCTAAGTGTTTGCTGAAATAAGGCGGGCTTCGGGCTTCGGGCTTCGGGCTACGGGCTACGAGTCACGAGCAGCGAACACAACCTAGCGCCTTTAGCCTTTTCTTTCAGCGCTGCGTCTCATAACCTTTTTGTAAAAGTTTTATTAAAACCTATTTGAACACAGAGAAGACAACGGGCTTCGAGCGACGAGTAGCGAGCTTTACAAACAGCCTGATATCAGCCCTGAACCTAGCGCCTGCTCTTTTAGCGCAGCGTCTCTTTGCCCTCTTTGTGAATAATTTACTAAACCCTATTTGAACACAGAGAAGAAAATGAGGAGTAATGAGAAAATATAAAAACAGGAATGCTTCCCCCTTAGCTCGTAGCCCGCTATCAAAACATGAAGGGCGCGGTAGGTTTTAAACCTATCGCGCCTTTTTATTATTTAACTAGCATCCAAATACCGGCTGCTATCATAAATAGGTTTTCGGTTAGTGAGATAAAGCCAAGCGGTACATTGCTATCGCCGCCAACACAGGCACATTTAAGTTCGCGTTTGTCTATATACACGGCTTTAATCACGGATATTGCCCCGACACTACCAATAAACAAAGAGATAGGTGCAACCAAGTAAACTGGAAGTGCTGCAATCATGGCCACGCCAACAAAAGCTTCTAAAAATGGGTAAACATAGGCATAGGGGATCACTTTCATGGCGAGTAAATCGTAAGTGATAAAGGAATTCGAAAAACTGTTTAAATCTTGCAGCTTTTGAATGGCAAGTACCGCCATGGTTAACGCAACAAATAACTCAAGCGTATACATGCTTAATCCTGCACCGCTCAACGAAAAGGCTAAACTTAGCAACAAGGTAACCGCGAAAATAGCAATGACCGGCGTATACGTTGTGCCTTGTTGGCCTGCAGGGGATTTATTAAAGTATTCTCTGAGTTCATCATAACCACCGATACGCTCATCATCTATAAATGTTTGTGGTGTTGTTTTTACACCGTATTTTTGTTTGAAGGTATCGGTATCGGCTCTTGAGGTGAGTAAATGATCGTCTACTTCAACGCCTTGACGTTCAAGTAAATCTTTAGATTTTAAACCAAATGGGCAAATATGTTCATCGGTTGCCATTCTATACAATTGGGCTGACTTGGCCATATTTTACTCCTGTATATTTATACCAATTTGCAATAATACTTAATCATTTTGAGGGGGTAGAACAGACGTTAAAAACGTCTCATTTAGAACAACTCAATAACGAAATTTTTTGCCTTGCTATCGACACGATTTTCCTCCCTCAAAATAGCTCAGTTAATTAAGCGAATTGGTATTAGAGAGGTTAACTGAGTTATATAACCTTGAAAGATCAACAGACCCTAAGTGTAAAATTTACAACATGTGCCGTTTTATTGTTAATAAACTCAGTGGTACAGACTATGCGTTCAAAAATTAGGCCGCTTTTGCTGCTTTAAGCGCTGAAGGGGGACTTGCAGCGCGTGCCAGCTAATTAATTATAAAGCTATAGGAGGGGCTGTTGAATCTCTGACTACCAGTTCTGGTGTGTATAGTTTAATAATATCGCGGTCATTGGTGCCTTTAGGCGGCGCTAATTTGCCTGATGTTTTACTGCTGATTGCCTTTTTAGGCTTTGCAAACGCGATTGTTTGGCCTGCGGTGTTCCCACTAGCGTTATCAGGATTGGGTAAACTTACTAGTACTGGTTCTGCGCTTTTAATTATGGGGGCCACTGAGTGGCTTTACCTCGTTACAAACAGGCTACTCGGTGTTGTTACCTTGTTATCTATTCATATTATTTTATGCCGTGAAAGGCCATAAAATAAAAAAGCAATAACCTCCACCAGCTATCCCTAGCTCAGTGCACTTTGCAGTATAAAGTGCACTGATTATTTGGGTTATTTATCAGCTTAATCGCGTTACTTTAAGTTTTATCCTACCGGCATTTGCACCATAAAAACGACTTAAATCATTAGCAAATGGGCAAAACTCTCCCGATTTTTTAATGGTTATTTCAACGCCTTCGGCAATTTCAAAGGCGTGTTCATCGCTTTGGCCAATCGTGCCGATTAAACTAAACCACTGCGCTGTAGCTAAACGTCTAAATGGCTCAAGTAATGCCATGGGGATTTCTTTAACGCCGAGCTGCACGTTATCGCGATGCCACCCAGAAGGAGAGCACTTTATACCATCGTCATACCAATATTGATTAGGATAAGGTGTAAAACGGTAGGTCGCACCTTGGGCAAGCATTAAGCCGGTGGCGTTGTAGGCTTCACTGGCATATACCATCACATCTTGGCTTTGGTTTATGCTAAGTAAACTCATATTTTGGTTGCCTAGCATTATATGGGCACTGAGTCCCATAAAGTTTAACGTGCTGTCGTCGCTGTAAATCATTTTATAATGTAAGTTTTTTAACGATTCGGGACGATAGCTGGTTAGTTTATTAATTCGCTGTGCAACACTGTGATGTATTAATGGGGCGGCGTGGCTGATTTCATCGTCAATTAATACACAGCACTGCCTATCAACAAGTTTAAAAAATGGGTTTAGCCAAAAGTAATTTTGCTGATGACTTAACGCCAGGGGATCGGGAATAACAGTCACATCGTCTTGGGCAACCAAGTTACTCTCAGGTAAAAGGTTTTCGTAATCGATGTCATGACTGGTTAGCAATGAAACTGACAGTGGCTGAGCGATGAGCCACTCAAGTGCATAACGCAAGCAAATATCGGCAAGTCCATCGCGATAGTAGCCGCCTCCCACATCGGAATGGGCTCCTGCAAACCACAGCTCGGTAATGTTAGCTTGCTGGTTCATTAAGGTCGGTTCAAAGGCGCGACGTTTTTCATCAAGCGCTACACAGTGCAGCGCCTCAGAGACATTACTGGCAATGGTGTGATTTTCAAAAATAACATGCTCTGCACCCCAAGTGGCTTTACTCACCTTTGACATGCCAATTGAGGCCACTGTATCAAACACACATAAATACACCTTTTCATGTATGAGAGGCTCTAAGCACTTTGCAAATCGCCGCGCTAATGCAGCGCCTCGGCTAAAACCGGTAAGTAACACAGTATCGCCGCTTTGATAATGCTGTTTAAAATCATTAATAGCTTGATTTAAAATGCTGGCTACATCGTCTGAACGTGGGGCGAGTGCTTGATTTAAAATTCGTTTTAAACGACTACCTTTAGTGCCTATGCCTTGATAATAAAAACTTAACTGTTTGGAAAATGGGGTGGTGGGAGAATCATCAAGTTTACCACCGAGCAATAAGTGTAGTTTTAAAATATTAGAAATACTGGCGTCTTCTTTAAAATGCTCTGTACTAAACTGATCTGCGTCTCGGGGTTCACTGCCGGTACCATCAAAATTAAAAATAAGCGTTTTATCCGACATAGCCTGTTTCCTTAAAATTTTTGTGTACTTTATATAGCTAATATTAAAAATTAAAGACAGTGGTAATTTAAATTACCACTGTCTTTAATTTTGGCTAGTGCAGCTTCATTTTAGGACGCACAACACGCAGCACTTTTTCGCTGAGCCACAAAGCAAAGGTTTTGGCACTGCCATGAATAGCGCGCTGATGCATTCTATATAATGAAATATACATAAAGCGGGCAATTTTACCTTCAATAAAAAAGCTATTACTGGTTAGGTTACCCATTAAGCTGCCTACTGTGCTGTAGCGCGATAAATTAACCAGTGAGCCATGGTCGTTATACTCGAATTTTTTAAGGGGCTGCTCACGTAATGTGGCGATTAAGTTTTTTTCAACGCATTGTGCCATTTGATGTGCCGATTGTGCGCGTGGCGGCACTTGCGTACCATCATCTTGCGTAAACGCGCAGCAATCACCGAGCACATATATTTGTGGGTCAAGGTTGCTTTGTAAGTACTCGTTTACTTTTATTTGGTTATTACGAGTCAGCTCAAAAATACCCAGCTCTTTAATAAAGTCAGGTGCTTTTACGCCCGCCGCCCACACCATAATATCCGCATTTATTTGCTCATCATCATTGGTGATAAAGCCATGTTCGGTTGCCTGTTTAACTTGGGTGTTTTCTCGTACGGTGACGCCTAATCTTAATAACTCACGCTTGGCCGAACTGGCAATTCGCTCAGACAGCGCCGGAAGAATCCTGGGACCCGCTTCAATCAGATGAATATGTAAACGCTTAGCCGACATATTGGTTAAACCGTATATTTTTAGTAAATCAGAAACATGATACAGCTCAGCCGAGAGCTCAACCCCAGTTGCTCCACCGCCAACAATGGCGATATTTAATGAGTGTAATGGGTCATCGTCTTGATGAAGGCGAGTAAAGTTATCCAGCAGCGCGTGTTGGAAGCGCTCTGCTTGTTGATTTGAATCTAGGTAAAAACAATGCTCTTTAATGCCTGGCGTATTAAAGTCGTTACTCACACTGCCAATAGCAATAACTAAATGATCATAGTGAACAGTGCGTTTAGGTAAAATTTGATGCCCTAACTCGTCATATAGAGGGCTTAAGGTGATGGTTTTATTGTTGTTATCGAGGTTGCAAAAGGTACCAAGTTGAAAGTTATAGTGATGTTTGGCAGCATGCGCGGAGTAAACAACCCCATCTAAATCGGCATCAATAGACCCAGTTGCAACCTCGTGCAATAACGGTTTCCATATATGAGTGCGATTTTTATCGATGAGTAATATATTTGCGTGTTGCTTCTTTCCTAATTTGTGCCCTAATTGAGTTGCTAGCTCCAGCCCACCAGCGCCACCGCCGATGATGACGATTTTTGGTATGGTTATATCCATGACAATGCCCTTAAAAATAATATACCGAAGCAATTTCTGTACGTTGATTTTTAAAATGACTTGGGTATCAAAAAATTATTTTGGCAAAGCACGTTTTTATGGGGCTATAGTGTGCGCCTAATTAAAGGATATGTCAGCAATAAATCACGTCATTTGATGTATACTGATATGCAAATATTTCATCTACTGCGCATTTACAGCATTTATGGGCACCGACATAAAAAGGACGCTTTTATGAGTACCTCGCTAGTTCAGTCTCTTGAGCAACATTTTGGTTTTAATCAGTTTAGAGCAGGGCAACAACAGACCATAGAGCAGCTGCTAAATGGCCAATCATCACTGGCAATATTTCCTACAGGATCGGGTAAGTCGTTGTGCTATCAACTCACAGCCTTACATTTACCGCATTTAACGCTGGTGGTATCGCCGTTATTGGCCTTGATGAAAGATCAAATTAGCTTTTTAAATAGCAAAGGCATCTATGCCGCCAGCCTCGACTCAAGCCAAGACCAAATGCAAAGTAGCACTGTAATGAACGACGTACGAAGTGGTAAAGTTAAAGTGTTAATGGTGTCGGTTGAGCGCTTTAAAAACGAACGCTTTAGGGAGTTTATAAGCCAAGTGGCGCTTTCTATGTTGGTTGTTGACGAAGCGCATTGTATATCTGAATGGGGGCATAACTTTAGACCCGATTACCTAAAACTACCTCGTTACCGTGAAGAGCTAAATATTCCGTTAGTGCTACTATTAACCGCTACCGCCACTAAAAAAGTAAAACGCGATATGGCCGAGCGCTTTGCTATTGAGCCACAATGTATTGTGCAAACGGGGTTTTATCGCGCTAATTTAGATTTAAATGTGCTAAGTGTTAAAACGGCGGATAAAAACAATGAGCTTACTAAAATTGTCCGTGCGCAAACCGGCCCCGGTATTGTGTATGTCACGCTGCAGCAAAGTGCTGAGCAAGTGGCTAATATGCTCAGCGTACAGGGCCTACAAGCAGTGGCGTATCATGCAGGGCTTGAAGACACCCTACGCGGGCAAATTCAAGACGATTTTATGGCGGGTAAAATAAATGTGGTGGTTGCTACCATTGCCTTTGGTATGGGGGTTGATAAATCAGACATACGCTTTGTAATTCACTACGATTTACCTAAATCAATAGAAAACTACAGCCAAGAAATTGGCCGCGCAGGGCGTGACGGCAACCCATCAAATTGTTATACCCTGGCTAATTTAGATGGCTTAAATACAGTAGAAAACTTTATTTACGGCGATACTCCAGAGCTCAGCGGTATTGAATATGTTATTAACGATATTCGCCAAGCTCAACAGCAATGGGAAATGCAAGAATATAGCCTTTCAAGCGAGAGTAATATTCGCCAGCTTGCCCTTAAAACCTTGCTGGTACAGCTTGAAATGCAAGGCGCAATAACGCCGCAGTATGCCTATTATGCCGATTTTAAGTATAAATTTTTGGTTGATAAAAATGAGTTACTTAGTCAGTTTGATGAGCAGCGCCAAGCTTTTTTAACACAAATATTTAGTCATACCGACTTTAAAAAAATATGGGGTACACTTAATTTTGACTCCCTAACGCAAGCCGCGCAGGTTGACCGTAAACGTGTGGTAGCCGCGCTTGATTATTTGGCTGAAAAAAACCTTATCACGCTTGAAACCAAACGTATTACTCAAGTGTACAAAGTGCATAGCGAGGTGATTAATAACCCTGCACTTGCCCAGCAGTTACACGATTATTTTACCGATAAAGAGCAAGCTGAAATAAAACGGATTGCTGCTTTGGTGCGCTTTTTTGAGCTGCAATCTTGCTTAAGCTATAACTTAGCCCGTTATTTTGATGATGCGAATGCGCCACAGCAATGTGGACATTGCTCGGTGTGCCGTGGGGATTCGGTTAAGCTTGAATATTCAATCACCCCTGCAAAGATTGATACAGCGCTTATATGCCAAAAGGTCGATGAGTTTTTAGCCCACATGGCAACTAAAGGTGTGCACAATGTGGGCATTGAAACCCAATGCCGGTTTTTAGCGGGAATGAGTGTGCCACTGTTTGCGCGCAATAAAGTGCGCCAACTAAGTGGTTTTGCACTGTGCGAGCAGATGCGTTACAGCGAAATTAAAGCGACATTACTCGCTCGTTAATGCAATTGGTCGTAGTTCCTGTATCATAGTGGCTTATCCTAAAAAGTAAGCCACTATGCCGCATACCGTTATTTCTGTTAAAAATATAAACTCAGCGCCAGAGCCCGTAACCTGTGCTAATTGCCAAGCATGTTGCTGCCAATTAGAAGTACGCATAGTGACCGACACTGGAGTGCCATTTAATTTTATTGCCTATGATAAATGGGGCAGTGAAGTAATGAAACGCGCTGATGATGGCTGGTGCGAAGCACTCGATCGTAACACGCTAATGTGCTCTATTTACGAAAACCGCCCATTAGTGTGTCGCGAGTTTGAAATGGCATCGGGTGAGTGTATTACTGAGCGAGAGTTAGCGGGTATTTAATGCGGGCTAATTAATTAACCCGCGTTAATGTTTGTTAACCAATAGAGAGTTGCGCGCTAGGGTATCTTAGCTTTTTAGTGCGTGGACTTGCTAAAAAATAGGCGATAGTAAGCGGACCTATTCTGCCCATGAACATTAAAAACATAATAATAAACTCTCCCAGTGGTGATAGCGAGGATGTTAAAAAACGCTGACGAGTGGGAAATTATGAAACAGCATACCACTAAGGGTTGGGAAATTCTCAAAGGGACAGCTAATCCTGTTATTGATATGGCTGCAAACATTGCGATTGATCATCACGAGCGTTGGGATGGAGCCGGTTATCCGCACGCAAAAAAACAGCAAGAAATCAGTTTAGAGGGACGAATTACTGCGATTGCTGATGTGTTTGATGCGTTATGTTGTCGCCGTTGTTATAAAGAGCCTTGGAGTATAGATGACGCAAAAGCGGAAATAATTAAAGGTGCAGGTAATCATTTTGATCCAAACTTAATTGCACTTTTTGAAACACATTTTAATGATTTTAAAAAAATTTATCTTGATAGACCTGAATAGAAAAGCGGGTATCGCTTTGACTGTGAAACCACAATCAAAGCGAAAGGTAAGTTAGTCGTACTTGGCTTCTAACTCGTTAGCGGTATGAAATTTTTCATGAGATTGTAATTGCTCATCGTATTTAACCAGATTTTTAAAGTGCTCTAGTTGGTCTGCATTTTTAACGATTTCAACAATAAACGACATCATAAAATCGGCACCGGTTAGGGTTTCGCCCACTAAATAACGTTTGCCTTCAAGACGGCTGTTAAAGTAGCTAATCACTTTAGCGGTTTCAGCATCAGCATAGCCTTCTAAAAACTGGGTTTTAGCGCCATCTTTTTGCACAAACATTTTAAGTAAAAGCGGTAAAATTGCTGAGCTTTCTGCAAAGTGTAACCATTGCTGGTAGTCAACGTAATCAGGGGTGCCTGCTTTTGGGGCAAATTTACCTTTGCCATATTTAGTGATCAAGTAATCTGTGATAGCGCCAGACTCGGCAATCACTAAGCCGTCGTCTTCTATAACTGGCGATTTACCCAGCGGATGCACATTTTTAAGCTCATCAGGGGCTAAAAAAGTCTCAGTGTTACGTTGGTAAGCAACAATTTCGTAATCGACCTCAAGCTCTTCTAATAACCAAATAATACGTTTAGAGCGAGATTTATTTAAATGGTGTAGTTTAATCATTTTCTTCCTTATTGTGCTGTGTTGAATTACAACACAGCCTGAATGTTATTATAGTGGGCTGTTAATCTTTACTACGGTTTTACCAAAGTTCTTCCCACTGATCATGTCGTTAAATGCATTGATGGTGTTTTCAATGCCCTCTACCAGATGCTCGCGGTATTGAATTTTTCCGTCTTGTAGCCATTTTTGCATGTCTTGTGCAAATTCGTCATAGCGGTGGCCGTAATCGTCAAAAATAATAAAGCCTTGCATTTTAATACGTTTAGTAAGCAACTGCCCCATTAGCATACCCATACGGTCAGGCCCCTCTGGTAAGCTTGTCGCATTATATTGCGATACTAAACCACACAGCGGTACACGTGCTGCGGTATTAAGTAAGGGTAATACGGCGTCAAACACTTTGCCGCCCACATTTTCGTAATAAACATCAATGCCTTGGTCACATGCTTTTTCTAATTGCTCGGCAAAGTCATCGGCTTTGTGATCAATACAGGCATCAAAGCCAAGCTTTTCAACGGCATGAGCACATTTTTCGCTGCCACCGGCAACCCCTACGACTTTACAGCCTTTAATTTTAGCAATTTGGCCAACCGTTGCACCGACAGGCCCTGTTGCAGCAGCAACGACCACGGTTTCTCCTGCTTTAGGGGCGCCAATATCGAGTAAACCCATGTAGGCGGTAAAGCCAGGCATACCCATAATTCCCAATGCGTATGAAGGGTTTGTTGGCTCTTTACCTAATGACATTAAGCCCTCGCCATTTGAGATGGCGTAAGTTTGCCAACCTGTGTACGCTAATACCCATTCGCCTTCGCTAAATTTATTGTTTTTAGATGTTTCTACTTGGCACACAGTTGCACCAACCATTACATCACCAATTTCGACGGGGTCGGCATACGATTTAGCATCGCTCATACGACCACGCATGTAGGGGTCTAGTGATAAGTAAATTGTACGCAGCAGTACTTCGCCTTCTTTTAACGATGGAAGCTCTTTGCTTTTAAATTCAAAGTTTTCATTGGTAGGGGCGCCATGTGGGCGTGAGGCTAAAGTAAATTGACGGCTAGTTGTAGACATAAAAATCTCCAAAATAAAGTGAAAAAACCACCTATTACCGAATGTTTAAGCTTTAAAACAATACACGGCTCAACAATAATGCGCGGATAGGCAGATAAAATTTGTACCTTGATACACGAGCTTTGGGCGAGAGGGGGTTAATTCAACCTTTGCCAACATTTAATTAGAATAATTACTCTGTTTTTAGCATGCTAAATATATAGCTATCAAAATAGTGACCATTTTTATAAATTGCTTGTTTTAAAATAGCCTCGGTATTAAAGCCACTTTTAAGCAACGCCTTCATTGAGCCAGCATTACCAGCAAATACAGCCGCATAAATACGGTTTAAATTAGTACTTTTAAACACTTCTTTAGAATGGCTTGGGTGATAATACCTTGCCCCCAATATTGCTAACTAAGCCAATAGCCTATTTTCGCCACTGCGGCTATACTCAAATTCACCAAGGGTAATACCAATACACCCAACGCACAGACCGTCAACTTCGATGGCTTTAATGATGCCACATTTTGCTCCCTGGTTTACCCACCAATTCGCATCTACCTGCGTATACGGAAATGGAATTTTAGAGGATAAATAGCGTGCTACTTGCTGAACGTTCAAAATGGTTACTATTTGAAAGGTATCGTGTTGCTTGAACTCACGTAAAATCATCATATGGTAAATAAGTTTATTATTATCAACCAATAACCTAGCAAGCTTTAGGCGTTTAAACAATAGGCGTTTAAACAATGAAACTATCTTTTTAAAATTAAAGTGTATACAGCTATAACTTTGCTTTAAACTCTTTTAAAATATAATAAAAAGTACCTACACAGAGTCACTATGCATCCTCATATCGCCGCCCTTTATAACAGCGCTCAAAAGTCCAGTCGATTAATTATTGGCCTAATGAGTGGTACCTCTTTAGATGGTTTAGATGTGGCGCTATGTAAAATAACCGGAGCGGGTTTGCATACCCAAATAGAGGTATTAAAATTCACCACGGTTGAGTACAACGACGAGTATAAAACTAAAATAAAACAGGTGTTTGCTAAGCGCGAATGCGATTTAGAAGTGCTGACTTTGTTACATCCGTGGGTCGGTAAACTCCATGGTGCTATGGTTAATCAGTGTTTAGCACTGTGGCAAGTAAATCCAGTCGATATTGATGTAATAGCCAGTCACGGGCAAACTATTTATCACTGCCCGCAATCCCAACATAACCACCACGATTTTAAAAATGGCACGCTACAAGTTGGTGACAGTGATCAAATAGCGGTTACTACAGGCATTACCACGGTAGGTGACTTTAGGCAAAAGCATATTGCTGCTGGTGGTGAAGGCGCACCATTAGCTGTGTATGGAGATTATTTGTTTTTTGCCAGCCCAAATGAAAATCGTATTTTACTCAACATGGGGGGCATTGCTAATTTAACATTTTTACCTAAAAACGGCGATACTGGAGCGGTCTTTAGCTCTGACATTGGCCCTGGCAATACTATTATGGATGCTTATGTACAGCATTATTTTAAAGGGCTGCATTATGATGAGGGAGCTAAACTTGCCAAAGCTGGTAAAGTGAATACAAAGCTTCTTGCTGCGCTTACAGATAACGCGTTTTTTAAATTACCACTGCCTAAAACAACCGGACCTGAGGTGTTTAATTTAGCTTATTTACGGGCGGCACAAATGCATTCAACGACACAAAGACTAAATCACGAAGATGTTTTAGCGACTTTAAATGCCCTTTCTGCCACTACGATTGCTAAGGCGTTAAATGGCTGTGCTCAACATACTCAAGACTGTGTAGTGTATGCCAGTGGTGGAGGTATTCATAATCCGTTATTAATGGAGCAATTACTAATACATTGCCCAAACATTAAGGCGTTCAAAAACACCGAGAGTTTAGGCGTAAATCCTGATGCCAAAGAGGCCGTGCTGTTTGCTATTTTGGCAAATGAATGTTTGGCAGGGCAACGTCAAAGCTTAAATAATAACAACCAAGGTATTTTAGATATCACTATGGGTAAAGTGAGCTTTGCTGATTGAGTAATAAAATCAATAGAAAATTGTGCGCCAATAACTAAAAAAACGAAAGTAAAGCTGTTCCCATATTAGCGAAATACTGACGTACCCGATGCGGCTTAGGCGGCGCTAAATAAGTTGCAGGTGCAGTATAACCACTACCAAATTGGTTAATATGCATATCAAACTGCAAACTATTTTTTAACGTGCCGTGTTTACCATGCAAAATCATTTGCATCACAAAATCATGACTATGTGCTATTTGACTCAAAGTCAGGTTGACTCGCCTTTGTTCTAAATCAGATAAATTGAGTGTTTTTTCTGTGTAGTATTGAGCCGCTCGTGCATTTGGTAAAGTTGCGCTTAGTGAAATAATATCACTTTCATGGGCCGCTTCAGGTAAAACGCATTGCAGTGTGATTTGATGCTGACTGTTAGCATCCTGCGATAGCGTTTCAAATTCCATGCTGTGGCTCATTGCCGCAGACATAGGATCTTCAAATGACGGTAGTGCAAAGGTTAATTGCACCATAGATTCGCTCATGAGGGTCTTATAAAGCTTTGTTGACTAATAATGCAGCTATTATCACTGATGATTATTGCAAAATTGTGACTAAACTAAAGCGCTTGATGCAAGGGTTAATTTGGCTTGCAGTTTATAACTAAAGCTATTGTTTTAAATCAATATTATATTTAATAACTAAACTATAATAGTCGCTCAATAATCTCTGCGATAAACGTAAATACAGTTTACGGGGTTCAAACGTATACGAGCCTTGTCTTAACAATAAAATAAAACACTTACCAACTTTATTGTTAATTTATTTTATTTTTAATGTTAAATAGTGGGCATTTATTTATGTGTTTTTGTCAACTTTGCAATAAAATAGCTTGAAAATAAACCAAGCTAGCCATAAAGTGCATTTAAGGGCCCGAATACATAACACACTACCAAACGGGTTGTGAGAAATTAGATGGCACTAATAAAAAATAATTTATGGAAACTCTTTTGTTTTTTGCTATTGGGCGGTCTAGTCCTATTAAGCGTTTTGTTGGCTTATGAATGGCGAAATATCGAAAAAGAATACCGCACAAGTTCCCAAAACCGTGTCGAGTTTTCTGCGCAAGCACTTAAAAGTACCCTTAGAAATAAAGAGCTTATGCTGGATCTAATTGGCAGAGACATCCTTTCAAACAATAACTTAACCGAAAAAACATCAACAATTAAACTTCTCGACAATATTTTACTAGAAAACCCCGTGTTATTAGGCTTTGGACTGTTTAATCCCCAAGGGGAAATTATTTACTACAGCTCAAATTTAAATGCCTCAACAATGATTAATCTGAAAGAAAATGAAAAAACCCGCCAAAGTTTTTCACAAACCCTTAGCTCAGACAAGATGGTGTTAGGGCAAACTTATTTTAATCAATCGTTACAAGAATGGGTTATTCCAATAAGGAAGTCATTACGAGACAAAAGTGGCACTGTAATTGCCGTAATGACTGCAGGGATGGCGGTATCAAGAGGCGCTAAATATCTCAATATTTTGCAAAGTAATAGTGACGATTACATAATGCTAGCAAGAGAAATCGATGGTTTTATTCAATACAGTTCCGTAAAAGATGCAGATATAGCTAGCTATACAAAAACCAAAATTAAGCAGGCATTAGGGTTATCTGATAATGCTTTGATAAAGCAAACGGGCAAGGATAAAGAAATATTTAAATCCTCAGAAGAGGTGTTTACTATTGATACACATGTAGGTGGTAAGCCTTATTTAACATCTGCAAAATTTGATAATCGCTATCAATTATGGACACTCTCAAATCGGGCAATGCAGCCAATAAAAAGCGTCTTTTATTGGAAGGTATGCTGGTACTTTTTAATCTATTTACTAATTTGTACGCTCTTATATTTTGGTTTTAGGTTTATTGCTCGTGCTGAGCAAAAACGAGTTGATGAACTGTTTTACCTTTCTCGGAACGACGATTTAACAAAGTTACCCAATCGAAAAGCACTGCGTGATAGCTTTGAAGAAAAAAAAGACACATCTTTTAGTCTAGCAATCATAAACATTACCAATTTACGCTCAATGAATAATCGCTTTGGTATGGAGTATGGCGATAAGGCAATTAAAGCCTATGCCGCAATGTTGCAAGCTACATTCGCAGCTCCATACCTAGTTTTTAGAAACAGTGGTAATGAGTTTTGCATTATTACACCGCATTTAGCGGATGAGCAAAATAGGCGCGCTTTTGAACAAATATTAGCATCTTCTATTGAACAATATGAAACCAAAAATACCGAACGTCCTTTAAATATGAGTGTTGGTGTGGCCAACTACCCAGAGCATGGTATAACCAAAAGTAAGCTGGTCCGCAGTGCGCATTTGGCTAATCAATGGGCAAAAGATACAGGGCAATGGCTGTGCCATTACCATGCAGATATTAAACAAGCTTATTTGCGCCGTTTAAAAGTAGAAGAGCGGCTTAATATGGCGTTAAACGAGCAGTCATTGTTTATGGTGCATCAGTGCCAAGTAAATGAGCAGGGTAAAATTCATGCTATTGAAGCACTTATTCGTTGGCAGGATGATGAGCTTGGTATGGTATCTCCCGCTGAGTTTATTGCTATTGCAGAACAAAGTGATTTAATTTTTAAAATTGGTGACTTTGTTTTAGCGCGATCTATTGGTGAGTTTGCAAAAATGCAGCAACACAGCGATCCCCCTCTTGAATTGGCAATAAACATTTCAGTAATGCAATTTCAAAGTAGTGTATTTATTCCTACATTATTACACAGTTTAGAGACGCACAATGTAGCTCCACACAGTATCATTTTAGAAATAACAGAATCCCTCTTTATGGATAATATTGAGCATGTGATTGATACGATAAATAGCTTAAAATCTAGAGGGATACGCTTCTCGATGGATGATTTTGGTACAGGTTATTCATCACTAAGTTTATTAAGGCGCTTACCCATAGATGAACTGAAAATAGATAAAAGCTTTGTAGATGATATTTTGGTGGACTCTAAATCAAATAGTATGGTGCAAAGTATTATTGCCATTGCCAACAGCCATAACTTAAGTATTATAGCTGAAGGCGTGGAAGAACAGGCACAGTTTGATATGTTAGTGGATATTGGCTGTAAACGTTTTCAGGGGAATTACTTTTATAAACCAGTGGCAGCAACCACTGTTATTGAATACCTAACGGTTAATTAACTTATCCTGCAAATACTGTGGTGGCACGGCTAAGGCGGTCATTCACAGCCCCCCACTTACTGCTTACTGGCGGCTTTTCGATATAAATATTCATCGGTGTTGTCTTATCGATATAATGCAGCGTTTTATACATGTTTTTAGCATACTCAACAGGGCAACTACTTAGCTTAGTAATACGTTCGGATGGAATGTCGCTCGCTAATAATTGCTGTTGCACTTGAGTCGAATAGATTAAATAGTGACTTTTACCCTGAGAGTCTTCACTTAAAATTTTAGCGAAATCTTCAGTATTAGCCAACATGGCTGGTGCATGAGGCTGATAATGCGCTTTTACATTACCCGGTACCACTTCGTTATGTGAATGTGGCGTGCTGACATGCAGTAGCGATTGATTCAGCATTAGTTTCACTGTTAATAGTTAAGCTGCTCGGCGAAAATGGCCCGCCAGCATATCCATAAATAGCATTGTTATTGTGTTTATCATAAAAACAAATAACTTCTTCGTCCCAGTTCATTAAACCCGGATACGGCCCACCACCAAAACTGCCTTCACTGCCAAGCCCAAATTGCTCGCCTGTGAGTTCACATGCGCGCTGAGCTTTTGTCAGTGCCGCTGTGTTGGCACTGCCATGACGTTGTACTTCGTGACTAAACATCCCAAGTGTATCGGTATCAAATAAATCAGTAGTGAATACCTTAAAACCAAGTGGCTCTAGAGCAGGGGCCACTAAAGGGGCTTTTTTATGTTTCGTGGCAATGACTATCTTTGGCATAGCTTATATTTGTTCATTAGAGGCTGAAATAGTTGAGAAATATCCATTTTCGAACTGCTCGAGAGTATTATCATCGCCCCAGCGAATGAGAGTGAGCCAATGGTTATCAATCAGCTCCTTCACCATCGTATGCTTGTTATAAATTGCCGCGATTGCAGATTGCGGTGCAGCAATATATACATTAAGGCGAATCGGTTCGTGCATCCATTTATCCCCGTTGTGCAGTGATTGCATGGCTAAGCCAATACGAAGGTCACCGCCATTACCTTCAAATAATCCAATATTACCGCCAACTGCATTGTGGAGTATTTTATTACCACTGCCGTATTTATGGTTGTCGGTAACCGAGGCATTATATTGACTATTGATCCAATGGGTTACTATCATGGGGGCGGTCATGATCAGTTCTAATACCGCAAATTCGTTATCGTTTTCCCATTCATAATCATGTAAAAAGCAGCGTCCTTGTAAGTTAACACTGCGAGTCCATGCTCGTGGTGCAACAATAAAGGCGGCGTTATTAGCAAGCCCCCATTCTGGGCGTACTTGCGACCAATCGCGGGCACGTTGATGATAAGCATGGTTAATTTCATCTGCGGTTTTATTAACTAACTGTGGGTCGATATTTATTAAACGTTCTTGCTGAGCGGTTTGCGTGGCAACGGTTAGCCATTTTTTTAGATTGTCATTAAGCTCGGTATCGTAAGCGGTGATGACATCCGTGGTTGTGTTATGAATAGCGGCAATAAATTGCGTGCTCTGTGCCAGTGTTAGCCCTCGCTCTTTAAGCGCTTGGCGCACTTGGGTATCGTTTAGTAAGTTTGCTAGCACGCGTACATTAACTTCGCCACTTTGCCCTCCACATGCCCCACATTCTAGGCCAGCGCTGTGCAAGTTATTAGTTGTATGGCTGGCGTGGCCCACCAACATAACATGCGGCGCAAACTCTTTTATTCCTAAGGTGTTAAGCACTTTTTGAGCTAAGTCGGTTTTGTCTTTTAGGGTCAGTTGTTGCTGGTTTTGTGTTAGTTGCCAGTTAGTGGTTGCGCACTTTTTAGCTTTACCTTTAGATAAAAAGGTATTTTTTATTAATTTAAATGCATACAGCCAGCCTGCCGATTCAACCATAGAAAACGATGAGGGGGCTGATTTTGACCAACTTTGCCATGTAGCACTATTTTGACGAGATGCTTCAAGCGCCGCGTCTTTGTGTGTTTGTGTGGCATGTATTGCTGGTTTGAGTAGCCCTGGTAGTTGAGGACGAGTAATTGCACTACCATTTTCTTGATATTCTAGTGGCAATCCAAAAAAACCGGCAAAGCCGAAGGTTTCTATATTTTTACTTTGCGATTCAAGCGCGCGGCGAATAACCTCTGAGCGTACATCAATACAAAACACCGCTTGTAATTGAGCGTTGTTCACTGGGGTTTTAGTGGCGCTTTGCAGTGCATGATTAAGCGGGTATTGATAGCTTAGCTCCAGTGCTTTTGCCCACACCCATAATGGCTTTTGTGCTAATTTGTGTGCATGCAGGCGCTCAACTACGAGTGACTTTTCTTGCTGCCACTGACTTTGTAGTTGTTTAAATGAAGCACTATCATGATCTGCCAGATACTGCCAAATAACCAAGTCCCATGCCATTCGCATGGCCAGTAGCTGTTTCATATCATCTTTGGGTTTAGCGTAAAGTTGGCCTTGGAATCGCAAATACGCCAACCACGATGCCCAACCGTTAATATCTAAGAGCAATGAGTGCGCGTATAACTCTAACGAGTCGTTATCTATGTTAAGCGTTGAGAGTGTTAGTGCAATCAGTTCATCAGCGCAAGTGGGCAGTTGTTTAAAGTAGCCATTTAAATGCTTTTCATCCATTACAATACTAATGCCTTTATCCGCTTGTATAACGGTTAACCAATGGCGATATAAAGGTGATTGTGGTGATGTGTCATCACCATGAAGCATAGGGCCAAGCTGCTGATAATGCGCGGCACAAAACTGGCTCAATTGATGGGTAATTTCATCATGCCAAGCCATTTTATGTTTATTGCGCTGCTGGTCGAGTAAATCTGCAATGTTGTGCCAATCCACTAAAGGAACATCAATGTGAAGGGTTTGTATGAGTTGCTCATGCGTAAAGTCACTGTTAAGTAACTTGGCTGCATCGGCCAAGTGGTTATCAGTAATAATGCCGTTGTCGTACTTGTGCTGATAAAAGTCTTTAGGCATTAGCATATTGGCATTACATAAGGTATCAATGCGTGCGCTTACATCTTCAATAGGCAGGTGGCGCATTTCCCAAAATGGGTTAACGGCAATCATCTGATCTAAAGGCCAGTTTGGTGCTATGTAACCGCATACTTTATTAAGTATGTTGTTTTCAGTGTCACTTAACGATAAAGCCGTGTGATTTGAATGCGTTTGATTGCTCATTTTGATTCCTCAACGGTGATTCCAGCTGCATGATTTTTTAAATCGGTGTGGCCATTATTAGGTAAATTTATCGGCCATATTTTTAGGGTTAACCGCGTAAACCACTCATCTAAATACAAACCTGCAAATAATAGGGTGGAAAGTGATTTAACCTGTGGTCGCCAAGACTGGTAGCGTAAAAAGTAGCTGGCAATCATTAACGTTAAAATAAGGGCTATTACCCAGCTATCGGCGAGGCTAAATGCAGCTTCGCGCCACTGCTCAAGCTCTAGTGCTAAAGTAAATATATTTTTAGCAACCACATAACTAATAACAATTAATAGTGCGACTAGCAGTTTTTTACTGTAAGTTTGCACGCTAGAAGCGCCATGTTGGTTGGCCAGTAAAATAGTTAAAGCTGATGCTAAAAGTAGCCACACACTGACCGCGCCTTGATAGCCGCTAATGAACCATGCAGCGCTAACTAGGGTAATCGACACCAATGCCCCCGTTAACCAAGCAAAGCACGTGGGTGATTGTTTTGGAATGTGGCGGCGAATCAGATCTTCGTTTACACCGTTGCCTGAGTTTAAAAATGCAAAGGCTTTATAGGTTGAATGAGTAACAAGGTGAAGCAGAGCCAGTTCAAATAATCCCAGCGCACATTCTATGAGCATTAATCCCATTTGCGCACTGGTAGACCAAGCAAGCCTTACTTTAACGCTTATTCGGGTAGTCATTATTAATGCGCTGATCACTGTGGTTAAACCAGCAATAATTAAAATTAACCACTGTGCAGCCGCAGCTTGAATAAACAAAGGCGCAAATAAAATTAATAAAAAGCCACCTAAATTTATCACCCCAGCATGCAATAAGGCACTGACGGGTGTAGGCACCTCAACCACTTTGATTAGCCAGCCATGCATAGGCAACTGAGCACATTTGATTAAAGCTGCAAAAGCGATTAAAAAGGCCGCGAGTTGTTCAGCCAAAGATAGCGGTAGTGTGGTGGTGTGATAAAAAGTAGTGATATCGCTAATGTATAGGCTATTGTGAGTAACCGATAAAATAATAAATGCGACGAGTAATAAGGATTCGGCAACACGTGCCACAATAAACTTTTTATGAGCGGCGAGTACCGCACGAGGGCGCTCAGGATAAAACATTAATAGCTTGTGCAGTGCTAAACTTATCGCCACCCAACCTAGCCAAAATAGCGCTAAGTGGTTGCTCATAACCACAATTAATACGGCAGTGATGGTAAGTAGTAGCCATCGCCAAAAGTAGTTTACGCGTGGCTCACCTTGCATATAGTGTTTGCAAAACCGAATTAATATCAGCGTTATGAACAGGATTAGTCCTAGCATAATAATTCGGGTCATGGTCAGCGATAAGAAACTGAGTAAATCAAAAGCATAAATTTGATGAAGCGTAATAGCTGTTATAAATGCAATGCTATTAAACACCATTACTTTAAACAGCACATGACCATTTGAAGCGCGCGATTGTTGGCCAATTAACCAGGCTGCTATAAATATGCTCAAAGGCATTATTAGCAGTAACAACGAAATAATATACTCACTCATTCAGTGCTCCTTATTTAGTGAGCAAAGTATGGCAAACTAGATAACTAAATAAAAATAGATATAATGCATATAAACGTTCTATAAAAGAGAACAGTAATGAGCCGTTTAAATTATCATCACTTATATTATTTTTGGTCGGTTGCTCGTATTGGTAACTTAACCCAAGCCGCGAAAGAACTGCATTTGTCGCAGTCAGCGCTCTCTACGCAAATAAAACAATTAGAGCACACCATTAATATTGAGTTATTTGAACGTAAAGGCCGCACACTCGCATTAACCGATATGGGAAAGCGGGTGCAAATGTACGCCAACGATATATTCACCAAAGGGGAAGAACTGTCGTCTTTTATTCATAAAGGGCTGATTTCCCAAACTCAGCATTTATCAATCGGGGTGCTCAATACGCTCTCTCGTAACTTTATCGAAGAATTTATTAACCCCTTAATGAGCAATGACGAAGTACGATTTTCACTGACTGCAGGGCGTATGGATGGGCTGCTAAATGGTTTGGCAGAGCACGAACTGGATTTAGTTTTAACCAATAAACCCATCGGGCTTGAGCACTACGATCAGCTTTGGCAAAGTCAGTTGGTATCTCGTCAGCCATTAGCTATAGTTGGCCCAGCTGATAAAAAAACACGCGGCCAGTTTCCATCAGGTTACAAGGATGCACAGTGGGTGCTACCCGCTAAAACCTCCGCCATTAGAGATTCATTTAATGCTTTGTGTGCTCGTTGGCAGTATCAGCCAAAAATAAAAGCAGAGGCTGATGATATGGCTATGCTGCGATTACTTGCCCGTGATAGTGGTGCGTTATCGGTATTGCCATCAGTTGTAGTAAAGGATGAAATTGAACAAGGCCTACTAGTTGAATATCAGCGTTTACCCGATGCGTTTGAGCACTTCTATGCCATTACCGCGCAGCGAAAATTTGTACCAGACATATTAAAGTCGCTGCTTGCCAAAACCTGCTAATTACTTTTAAAGAATGTTTTTTGCGTAAATACTTTATTTTTAAATAATAAAAACGAATTAAAGCTTTTAATTCGTTGGCCGATACCGTATTTGTATTGTACTGAAGATTAAGGATAATCATGGTTAATAAACTACAAGGCAATTATGCTAACCTAAATGCGTTGCTTGCCCAATCAGTCAATAGTTTAAACCACATCAATGTGTCCACAGGCTTACAATCGAGAGCTCACTTAGCGCCAAGCACGGCAACAATCACCGATGAAATGCTCAGTCAGTTTAGTGACCAACAAGTCGATGAAATACTTAATCAGCAATTATCCTCGTTACTCACTATTTCTAGCGCACCCAGTGGCTCAAATTATAAACTCTCCAGTGAAGAGGTTGCGCTGCGAACGGTTATCAGTTCTCAGCAAGAGGGCCTATTAAAAAATGAACGTAGTGATCAGTTAATTGAGCGTTTAAACAGCTCGGTAAAAAATATTCAGGGCGCTTATGCTAACACTAGCGATATTTTATCAAACTTGGGGCAGCTTGGGTTCAATCAAAAAACCTTTTTAGCGTCTAGTCAGCAGCGTGTTGAACGCTCGCTAGACCCCTTTATGGAAAGTTTTAACCGCGAGCGATATGAGGATGATGATAACTATGGATTTGAGCTGTCGGTAAAAACCAAAGAAGGTGATGTTATTAAAATCACTTTTCATTCTGCGCAAGGTTACGATGAAGAAACCGGCGAAACCACCGACGAATTTAGTGTAAGTTATAAAGTAGATGGCGACCTATCAGAGGCTGAACATCAGGCATTAACGCAAGTATTTTCTGGTGTAGGCGAAATGGCAGATGAATTTTTTAAAGCTAAACAAAGCGCTTACAGTCGTTATGTACCCGCAAACCAAACTGATTTAGATTTAAGCTTTTTAAGCAATTTTGATAATAAACAGCTTTCGGGTTTTGATTTGTATTTTTCAACGTCAGAGGGAAATACTGCCGATGCTGATGGAGCGCTCCTTGGTATAGATAATGAGCTTAATTTAAGTTATACCCTTGATGAGGATTCTGAGCAGCAACTACTCGAGTTTGAATCGGTAAACGGACAAAACAATATTGATTTTTCGCTTGATATGTCAACCATTGGCGCGCAAGACAAAAGCCAAATGCAACAATATATAAAAGCGCTCGATAAGAGTTTAGAAGATAGCCAGCTCAATAGCTCTGAGAAAAGTACACGTTCTGCGTTTGGTCACAAAAGTGATGAAGTAATGAAACAAGGGTTGGCTGTTTTTAAAAGTGCGTTTAGTAGTATGTCATCAGCTGCTGAGCGCTATAGCGAAATTGAGTTGGTTGCTACAAAGCAGTTTACTAATGGACGCGAGCTAGTAGCTGATTTGGTTGACAATATGATCACCCGTGATCCACGTTATCAAGGGCTAGGTAGCAGTAATAAAAATTCCTTAGGTGATGGTATTTCTAAGTTAGCTGATTTTGATGCAAAATTCTCTTTTGCAATGGATCAGGGGGATTACATAGCAACAAGCACCACAAAGCTGAGTCAAAATACAGAATACCAAAAGTCAGCAGGATTAACTGGGGTTACTCAAGATAAAGCGTCGAGCACGCGTTTTAATTATGAAGCAGGTAACCGCTCTGACATCCCCCCTGATTATTATGATAAACAAGAAAATTACACTATTGGTACCGCTGTAAAAAATAACGAATTGGTTGCTCTTGATCAGGCTCATGAGGTGGATGTAGATAAAAAAGTTTATCAGTTTAATCCCGAAATATCTCAATACGAACTAAAAAAGGAATTGAAAGAAACAACCACCAGTGAGAGCAATATTCGTGTTATTAACGATATTTGGCTCGAGAAAAATGAAGATAGTTATCGTATGAATGAAAGAAAACGACTCAGTGGTGTGGGGGCGACAAACGAGTTTAGAACAACATCGAGTTATTCACATACGCAATTAGTAACATTAATCGGTGATTTAGATAAATTAGAACAAAACAAAGAAGCCAAACGTGAGTACTTAGCCGTTTTATCGCAAGTGAATGATTTTATGGATAAAAGTAAGTAAGTGTATTCACTTAAGCTCGATTATGGGTATAGTAGCTAAAAGCTAGTTAGGTATAGGTTTATGTTAAAACAATTAATTTTACTCTTTATTTTGAGTCTACCACTGGCAGTGAAAGCAACGCTCAAACCACACTCAGACGCTGTTACTGCTAAGCGTTTATTAAGCGATCACGATAAATTTGCCAAGCAATACCAAGCATTTTCGCCTACACCGCAAGACGTTGCATTGATGCAAAAACTAGCAGGTAAAGAGGTGTTAGTGCTTTTAGGTACCTGGTGTCATGACAGTGCTCGCGAAGTACCTCGATTTATAAAGTTACTCGATGAGTCTAAGGTTAAACTCTCGAAAATAACCTTTGTTACAGTCGGTTATGATAAACGTGATGAGGCAGGTATTGCTCTAGCGCATGACTTACAATATACCCCCACTTTTATTGTTAAGCATAACGGGGTTGAAGTTAACCGCGTAGTAGAAAAACCCAGCGGCACTCTCGCCCAAGATTTAACCTTAGGCTTATAACGAGAGTCAGCTAGCCAATATCATGTTCGAGGTTTTATTTTTACACTGGCCAATCAGCGGCGTCTAAGTCATCTAATTGTGCATCGCAATGCTCATTTCCTTGCCACTTGGCAATGTATACACCGTGTGGGTCGTATTGCTGGGTTTGTTTTGCCAAATTAAAGTGTCGCCCACCGCGCGGATCGACCCCAACCCCAGCAATATATTGCCAGTTGCCCCAATTAGCGGCTACATCGTAATCAATAAGTTGTTGTTCAAAGTAAGCAGCGCCATAGCGCCAGTCTAGTTGTAGTTCGTTGACCAAACAGCTGGCTGCAATTTGTCGTGAACGGTTAGTGATAAAGCCCGTTGCGTTAAGCTCTTTCATAATAGCGTTAACTAGCGGAAATGGGGTACTGCCTTGGCACCATTTTGCAAAACGGTTCGGGCTAAAAGTGGTAAGTGGCGAGCTTTGTTTTTTACCTTTAAAAGTAAATAACTGATGCTTCACATTAATTGCATGCCACTTAAAATACTCACGCCAGAGCAATTCAAACTTGATCCAGTATGTTGATTCATTTTCCCCATGCTGCGCTTCATAGGCATCTACTGCACAAAAAATTTGCTTGGCACTAATACAACCAAAAGCCAGCCAGCTACTAAATTTAGTCGAGTTATCAAAGCCATCCAGCTCATTACGGGTGATTTTATAGCTGCTTGGTAAAGCTGATGAAAAGTACTGTAGACAATGCGCAAGGCCGGCTTTGTGTCCACCTTGGAGTAAAGGGTTTCCTGTTGGCGGCTCTGATATAGGCTGTTTAGCACATAAAATAATAGGCGGTGGAAGTCTTTTTGCTGAGAACGGCACTGCGGATAAACTGATACCAGTGGCTTCGATTTTTTTTCTAAAAGGGGTAAAGCCGGTTGGTAAATCAGCAAGTTCAAAGGGCAGTTGTTGCTGTTGATATAAGGTATCTTGCATCACAGATTTAAATACCACAGTAGCGCATTTCGATTTAAGCGCGGTAATTTGGCGTTGCTCATAAACGCCTATTTGCTCGCTATAAACTACTTCATCAATGCCAAGCTCATTAATACGCTGTGTTAATACCCTTACCGGATCGCCTTCTAAAATATGCAAGGTTTGGCCAAGCCCTAAAACAGACTCCTGTAGCTCGTATAGGCTTTGTATTAGAAAGCGTTGTTTATGTACACCATAGGGTTTTTGTTGATAGTTATTGCTTTTAAACCAAGCAGGATTGATCACAAATACGATATCAAGTTCACATTGTTGTTGTGATAAATCATTGAGTATGGGGTTGTCATCAATGCGCAAATCATTTTGCAGCCAATACAGAATACGTTTTTTCATACTTAAGCTCTGGTTTTTAAAATCATTAACTTTACGAAGTAAAAGTGGGTAGGGATTAGTTTTGAGGTGTTTAATAGGGCTTTAAAAAGAGGCGGCAACAATACCGCCTCTCAATTTGTTCTAGCTTTATTTTAAATAGCTGATTTTTGCTGTGCTATCCAGTCATTAATTACATCTTCTAGTACCGCCATAGGGAGTGAACCTTGTCCAATAACGGTATCGTGGAAGCTGCGTATATCAAATTGTGCGCCTAGCTGTTTTTCTGCTTTGGCACGTAGTTCGCGTATTTTAATTTCGCCCATTTTGTATGAAAGCGCTTGGCCTGGCCAAGAAATATAGCGGTCTATTTGATCTTCCACTGCGCTTTGTGGCAAAGCGGTATGATCAGCCAAATAATCAATCGCCTTTTGGCGGCTCCAGCCAAAGGCATGAATACCGGTATCAACCACTAAGCGCACTGCGCGCCACATTTCGTAGCCTAAACGGCCAAAGTCACTGTATGGGCTTTGGTAAAAGCCCGCTTCTTTACCTAAACGCTCTGTATAAAGTGCCCAGCCTTCGCCAAAAGCAGAGTGGCTCAGTGTGCGTCTAAATTCAGGAACGTCTAACTCCATCGCAATGGCGTTTTGTAAATGATGCCCAGGTATGGCTTCGTGTAGGCTAAGTGCTTCTAAATTATATAAAGGCTGCAGTTTTGGAGTTGAGGCTAAAAAGTAAGTCCCCGGTGAACGATTATCTGCCGGTGGCATATAAAATGCGCCACGACTCGCTGAGCCTTTAATAGTAAAAGTATTGCGCGGTAAGTGGCCAAAGTAAGTAGGGAGTTTGCCATACATTTTTTGGGTTATAAAGGCGGTTTTTTCGAGCAAGTCTTGGGGATCGGTTGCGTAAAATTGCTCATCGGTTGCCAAAAATTCTAAAAACTCGCTATAGCTGCCATCAAAGCCAACTTTATCAATAATACTTTGCATTTGCGCTTTGATGCGTGCCACTTCTTTAAGGCCAAGCTCATGGATTTGCTTGGGGGTCGCATTTGTTGTGGTGTAATAATTTACTGTATATTTGTAATAATCAAGGCCCCCTTTGATGCTTGCAATACCGGGCTGCGCTCTACAATGTGGCATATATTCGTTTTCAAAAAAGTCATAAAATTGCTCGTAAGCAGGCACGACTTTTGAGGCAATTAACGCTTTAGCTTTATTTTGGTAAGTTTCTTTTTGCGCTGCGCTAAATGTATTAGGGATGCGAGTAAATGGTTCATATAAGGCGCTATTCTCAGGTTGTTTAACTATATGGGCGTTAATACTTTGGGCATAATTTTTAAACGTTTCGCAGTAGTGGGTAAAACCAGTTTGAATGCCTTGCTTCATTAAATTAATGTTTTGCTGATTAAAGCGCGGGTAATCACCAAGGCTCACTAAAAAGGCATCGTAATCCTCGGCGGTTAAAAAGGCCATGTTAGCCGGCGCTTCTGCAAAGTAAGTATGCCAGCCACTTAAAAAATTAACCGGAAAGTATTTATCTTGGTAAAGGTAGCTTTGCTGCTCGGTTTCTCGCTCATATTTAAACAAGCGGTAGTTCATTAACTGCTCGCTATTGAGCGTTTTAGGATCAATGCCGGCTAAGTTTTTTAGTACGCTGTTGTTGTAAGCTTGGCGCTTTGCAATGGCTTGCTCGCTCCAATCGGGTAGGGTACCGTTGGGCTTCCAACCATCAGGATCGGTTCTAAAAAATATTTTCTCAGCTTTGGCGTTTTGCCAGTGGTTATCAATAATGGTTTTTAAATCGCTGTTACTGTCGGCTAAGCTTGGCAGCGAGGTGGCTGCTAAGGCAATAGCTAAGATTGTTTTTTTAAACATGTTGAATTTCACTTTTTAGAGTTTTAATTGTCATATGCGTGCCTATTTTACGATAATAACAAGTTCACTCAATTAATGCGTTGGTTTTATAACATTAAGGCGTGTGTTTAATTGCTCTCCTTACTTATTTTATTTATATAAAAATGGAGAAATAATTTTTTAAGAATAATGATTTAAACAGCACATAAAAGCTTACCAAGGGTATGTGGGGCAACCATACGCTTTGCACTTTGATGTCAAATAACCCTTCTACGAGTACTGTTACTTTATTTTAGATAAAAAAATAGCGTACTTTTATTGTACGCTATTTAATTTTGACCTAGCACCTAGCACCTAGCACCTAGCACCTAGCACCTAGCTTTTATTGCGGTTTTCTTTACTAAACGCGCGAATTTTACGTTTTTGCGACAAGGTTACTTTATTAGTACGCCCTGCAAATGGGTTATCGCCTTCTCTAAATTCAATTTTGATTGGCGTACCCATAATTTTTAGTGCTTTACGGTAGTAGTTCATTAGGTAGCGTTTGTAGCTATCAGGTAAATCATGAACTTGGTTACCATGAATGACGATACGCGGTGGGTTATAACCTCCAGCATGCGCATATTTAAGCTTAACACGACGACCGCGAACAAGTGGCGGCTGGTGATCTGCTTGTGCCATATCCATGATACGACGTAACATAGCGGTGCTTATACGTTTAGTTGCCGACTCATATGCTTCGTCAACTGATTCAAATAAATGGCCAACACCCGTACCATGTAGCGCAGAGATAAAGTGCAAGCGGGCAAAATCAATAAAGCCCAAACGACGATCAAGCTCAGTTTTAATACGATCTTTAACGTAGTTATCTAGGCCATCCCACTTGTTCACGGCAATCACCAATGAGCGCCCTGAGTTAAGGGCAAAGCCTAATAAGCTTAAATCTTGATCTGAAATACCATCGCGGGCATCAACCACTAATAGCACCACGTTACAATCTTCGATTGCTTGTAGTGTTTTAATGACTGAGAATTTCTCAACCACGTCACTTACTTTTTTGCGTTTACGCACACCGGCTGTATCGATAAGAATATATTCTTTATCATTACGGGTCATCGGAATATAGATAGAGTCGCGCGTTGTACCTGGCATATCGTATACAATAACGCGTTCTTCACCTAGTATACGGTTAGTAAGGGTTGACTTACCTACATTTGGACGACCAATAATTGCCAACTTTACCGGCTTGTCGGCAAACGCTTGGTGATCGGTGTCATCTTCTTCACCTTCTTGATATAAGTCGATAAGTTCTTCATCGTCATCGGCTACATCTTCATCAAGAGCGGCAAGTTCAGCAATAACAGGCTGAAGAGTTTGCTCAAGCAGTAAAGTAATACCACGGCCATGTGCGGCAGCGATATGATGAACTTCACCAAGTGAAAGTTGGTAAAACTCAGCACAGTTTGAGTCGGCATCAATGCCGTCTGTTTTATTGGCAACAACAAAACATTTTTTCTCTTGCTTACGTAAGTGGTTAGCAATAGCTTGGTCAGCCACTGTCATACCTACGCGAGCATCAACTAAAAATAAAACAATATCCGCTTCTTCAATGGCTAGTAATGACTGATCAGCCATTTCGGTTTCGATACCTTCTTCTGAGCCATCAATACCGCCCGTATCTACCACGATAAATTCAAAGCCATCGTAATTTGCTTGGCCATATTTTCTATCACGCGTTAAGCCAGGAAAGTCGGCAACGAGTGCATCACGAGTACGTGTTAAACGGTTAAATAATGTGGATTTGCCCACATTGGGTCGCCCTACAAGAGCGATCACGGGAAGCATAAACTACCTCTTTAAAAAACAACAAAAGGCTTCGCAGTGCGAAGCCTTACAAAAAATAATTAACTATTAGTGCCTTACACTAATAGTAGACAGTTAGTTCGGTATTTTTACCGCGCTAACTTCACCATCGCGGGTGTATAAAATCAATTTATCGTCAGCGACAACGGGCTCAACAAAAAAACCTGAGCTGTCAAAGTCTTCACGAGATACTAGCTCGCCAGTGTCTTTATTTAACCAATGCAAATTGCCTTCTTGGTCACCTAACGCTAAATAATTACCGGCAACCGCTGGGCCTGTTAAGTACCAGCCACGAAGAGCGGGTTGGCTCCAACGTTCAATGCCTGAATCTTTATCAAGTGCATAAACAACGCCGTTACTATCAACAACGTAAATTGTTTGCAAATCCATGCTAATTTCACGGTAGCTGCTGTATTCACGTTTCCATACAACATTCCCTGAACGAATATCTACTGCTGATAAGTTACCATTGTATGCAATAGCATAAGCAAATGGACCGCTAATGATCGGCTGCGTATCTACATCAACTAAACGTTCAAACTCTGATGCGCCTTTTGGCACTGCAATTTCTGCACTCCATGCCGAGTAGCCACTCTCAGAAATTAAAAAACTGAGCTTACCTGTTTCAAGGCCAACCAATACACCACCGTTAGCCACAGTAGGTGAACTTTGA
Organism: Pseudoalteromonas sp. 2CM36K; assembly: GCF_023161865.1. Classification (NCBI taxonomy): domain Bacteria; kingdom Pseudomonadati; phylum Pseudomonadota; class Gammaproteobacteria; order Alteromonadales; family Pseudoalteromonadaceae; genus Pseudoalteromonas; species Pseudoalteromonas sp. 2CM36K. The sequence continues at coordinate 186,222 of NZ_JALNTK010000002.1, read as the reverse complement.
CCGCGTAAAGTCAGCGGTGGCACTTCTTGCTCAAAGCTCCAGCGTTCTTCACCAGTATCTGGGTGAAGCGCAAGTAACTTACCTGAGGCTAAATTAACAAAGATTAAGCCATCGCCTGCAGCGGGTTTAGAGAGTGATTCGCCAGGTACTTTTTTACGCCAAACTTCTTTACCAGTCTCACGGTCAAGTGCAATGACATAGCCATGTTCTGAACCTAAATAGATTTTACCATAAGCTTGTAATATTCCACCTGATAATTTTGCATTTACGTTATCGCTCCAAGGCCAAAACGATAAATCTTGACGAACGTCGGTTTCCCATTGGGTATCGCCATTGGCAAGTGATAAGGCTTCTACTTGGCCTTCACGGCTAGCAACATACACTGTCTCTTTATAAACAGCGGGTGATAAGCGTGAAAAGTAATGCTCTACACCGCTACCAATAGATTCTTGCCATACTATGTCAGTTTCGAATTGATTGGCTATTTCTGGAAGCACCAGTTCTTCTTCGTCATCACTTGAAGAGCATCCCATTAGGGTTGCCATACATAGGGCGAGCGTTGCTGTTGTTATTTTTCTCATGCCTAAAACCTTATGCCGCTGGGCTAGTTACTGCTAGGTCATCTAACTTAATTTGTAATAGAGGATTGCTGGTTAATCCACCTGCATCAACCGCGGCTTGGTAGGCTACGCGTGCTTGTTCTTTATTGCCTTGCTGAGTGTAAATATCGCCTTTTAATTCAGCCACATTTGCATTAAATGCCTCTGGCAATGGTGAATTTAATGTAGTTAATGCGTCATCGTATTGTTGTTGAGCAATTTGCACACGCGCTAAACGCGTAGTGGCAATGGCTTTTAGCTGCGCGTTATCGACATTTGATACAATCCAGCTTAGCTTTTCATTCGCTACATCTAATTTTTGTGCATCTACCGCTTCTTTTGCAGCAACAAATGCCGCTAAAGTTGCGTACTGAGTGTCTTTGTTTTCACTGATAAATGCATCAGCAGACGCTAATACGCTGTCGCCTTCGACAAGTTTAGTGTAAGCATCAGATGCTTGCTCTGCAGTCGTTATTTGATTTTGGTTGTATGCTTTCCAGCCATATAAACCACCTAAACCAACAATAACGCCTAATGCTAGTGAAAGGCCGTTTTCACGAAAAAAGCGCTTAATCGCTTCTGCTTGTTGTTCTTCTGTTGAATAAATTTCCATGCTTACCTCTGTTAAAGCGCTTAACTACTTACGCTTTATATAATTTTAGCTATTAATCAGTTCTGCAAGTAGCGTTTTAGCTTGTTCTAATTCTAGTGTGACTTGTTCTTTACGTTCACGTAAGTATTTAATAGTCACAACGCCTTGCTCTAATTCATCTTCACCGATAATGACTGCGACGAGCGCATCGCTTTTATCAGCACGTTTAAGTTGTTTTTTAAAGTTACCACCGCCAGCGTGCACCATAACGCGTAATCCAGGTACATCACGACGTAACGTAGATGCAATAATAGGGACTTGAATGCTGGCTTTATCGCCCATAGCTGCTAAATATACATCAGCACTACGACGTATGTCACCTACACATTCAAGTGCTTGAAGCAGTAAAACTAGGCGCTCTAAACCCATTGCAAAACCTACCGCAGGGGTTGATTTACCGCCTAATTGTTCTACTAAGCCATCATAACGACCACCGGCACATACAGTACCTTGTGCACCTAAGCTGTCGGTTACCCATTCAAATACCGTACGGTTATAGTAATCTAAGCCACGTACCAGCTTTTCATTAACCGTGTATTTGACGCCTGCGGCATCTAATCGTTCACATAAATTTTCAAAATGTTCTTTTGATTCAGCATCTAAATGTTCAGATAGCTTTGGTGCATCGACTAAGATTGCCTGAATATCTGGGTTTTTAGTATCCAAAACGCGCAGTGGGTTAGAGTACATACGACGTTTTGAATCTTCATCTAGGACATCGGTATGTTGTTCTAAAAAGGCGATTAAGGCATCGCGGTACTGTGCGCGCGCTTCGTTTGAACCTAATGAATTAAGCTCTAAACGCACATGATCAGTAATGCCAAATGCTTCCCAAAGTTGCGCCGTGAGTAAAATAATTTCGGCGTCAATATCGGCGCTGGCAATACCAAAAGTCTCTAAACCAAATTGATGAAATTGACGGTAGCGACCTTTTTGTGGGCGTTCATGGCGAAACATAGGACCCATGTACCAAAGGCGTTGTTCTTGATTGTATAACAGGCCATTTTCGTTACCTGCACGTACACACACTGCAGTCCCTTCAGGGCGCAGAGTTAAATTGTCGCCGTTACGATCGGCAAAGGTGTACATTTCTTTTTCTACTATATCGGTTACTTCACCAATAGAGCGTTTAAATAGGTCGGTTGATTCTACAATTGGAAAACGAATTTCTTGATAACCAAACGATGATACGGTCTCGCGTAAAATGTGTTCTACTTTCTGCCAAACTTGCGTATCGCCTGGCAGGCAATCGTTCATACCGCGAACTGCCTGAATTTGTTTTGCCACTGATAAATCCTAAATCTGTTTATGTGCAGCCCTAGGCTGCAACCACGTAAAACTAAAAAATCGACCCTGCATTATAACCCTAACTATAAGGTAATTGCGAGCGCAGCGGGCCGTACGTAATTTATACTACGTTGTGAATGCCGCGATTAAAAAAGGTCAATAAAATACATAGTGCCTGTAACAACGCATCACTCTACGATTTTTATATCAATAGGAGTTTGCTTTTGCTTGTGTTCAATGAAATCGCGTACATAGCCTTCGAGTTGATCAACAATATTGTTGTTATCAATGCGTGCTTTTTGTCGCTCACCATTAATGTATAAACCTGAGCGTCGGTTTGCGCCGGCAAGGCCAATATCACTCACTAATGCTTCACCTGGCCCGTTAACCACACAGCCAATGACTGACACTGAAACTGGCTCAATAATATCTTCTAAACGCTCTTCAAGTTGATTCATGGTGCTCACTACATCAAACTCTTGGCGCGAACAGCTAGGGCAAGCAATAAAATTAATGCCGCGAGAGCGAATACGCAATGATTTTAATATATCAAAGCCTACTTTTATTTCTTGAACTGGATCCGCTGCGAGTGATACACGCAGTGTGTCACCAATACCTTCAGCCAATAGCATACCTAAACCAACAGCCGATTTAACTGAACCAGAGCGCATGCCGCCTGCTTCAGTAATCCCTAAATGCAGTGGCTGGTCGATTTCTTTTGCGAGCAAGCGATACGCGCCAACCGCTAAAAATACGTCTGACGCTTTCACCGAAATTTTAAACTGATCAAAGTCTAAGCGACGTAATATATCTACATGGCGCATAGCCGATTCAAGTAAGGCTTCAGGTGTTGGCTCGCCGTATTTTTCTTGTAGGTCGCGCTCAAGTGATCCACCATTTACGCCAATACGAATTGGAATGTTGTGCTCACGGGCTGAGTCGACAACCGCTCTAATACGCTCTTCACTGCCAATATTGCCTGGGTTGATACGTAAACAATCAACGCCATACTTTGCTACTTTTAATGCAATGCGGTAGTCAAAGTGAATATCAGCAACCAGTGGTATCGATACCTGCTCTTTAATACTTTTAAATGCTTCAGCGGCATCCATAGTTGGTACAGATACACGCACTATGTCAGCACCGGCATCTTGAATCGCTTGAATTTGAGCTACTGTGGCATCAATGTCCATTGTGTCTGTGTTAGTCATTGACTGCACGGCAATTGGTGCACCATCACCAATAGGAACATTACCCACATTTATGCGGGTGGATTTTCTGCGTTTTATAGGAGATTCTGAAAACATAGCGACTACTCTGCTAAGGGTAATTTAAATTTAGCTAAACGGTTTTTAGGAAAGGCCGAAATATCAACTGGCTCACCATTTAGGGTAATACGAACAACATCATGCTTGCCTAATACCACTGAAAAAGGCGCTACTCCGGTTAGGGTCATTTCGTAGCCTGCTTTTTTTACACCAAAAGCAATTTTTTCATCATTGGCATCGTGAATTTCTACCCAGCTCTCATCGTTAAACATCATAAAAATGGTGCTTAAATCACTGTTTTTTGGTTCACTGGTGCTCTGTGCATCATTAACTGGCGCGGCTTGAATTTTTTGTTGCTCATTTTGTAATGCTGAATTCACTTCTTCTGCAGATTCAATGTCATTTAAAAGTGCCTCGTCGGCGGCTTCAGCTAACAGTTTTGTGTTTTCTTGTTGCTCCGAAATAAGCGAGTTATTAGCATTAATAGTGTTAGTTTGTTCATCAATAGGCGTTGCATTTTGCCACCACCATACAGCTGATGAACCAATAACAATGGCTAGTATTAAATAGCTTACCGTCATCAGTCGACTGTCATGCGCTTCTTTTTCTGTGCGCCTTGAAAAGCTTTGCATATCTACTAGCTTATCTGATGTGCTAAAAGCAGGCAGCATGGCTAAAATAGCGCTGCTATCTATGCTTAGTATGCGGCAATAATTTTTTATATAGCCTTTAACGAACGTTTTTGCACCGAGTAAATGATACTCGTCGCTTTCAATATGCTCAACTTGTGATTCTGTTAGCTTTAATAGCGAGGCGATTTCAGCAAGGCTGATATTTGCGTTTTCTCTATGCGATTTTAGCATTTGTCCTACAGAGGGTCCGTCGCTCTGCGGTTGTGTATTATCTTCATTCATAATATGTATGAGTCTGGATCCACGAGTAAAAGTTAATGTTTTGGCTTAATAACCAGAGTAAGACTTTGTTTTTATTTTTTAGTGTTCGTTTATTCTTGCTACTGGAATGCACGCTTTTAAAGGGTATCATCAGCTGCGGTTTTATAAAAACGTTACTATTGTCCTTTTAAAATTTTTGCTGTTTTTATTTTTAAAGCCCTTTAATGCACCTAACATATAGCAGTTTAGCATTGAATCACACTGAAATGCTAAATTGGTTTACAGCAAAACGAGCGATATCAACCGATACACTCGTTTTTACTCTTATTTTACTAGGGTCTGTTGACCTTTGCGGATTAATATTTGTTCAAACTAGGGGCAATTTAATCGCGGCGCGAGGTTTGTAACCTAGTGGGCTAAGTAAAAACCGAGCAACAAAGAGTTAATTGCCCCTAGGCAGAACCCTTCGGGCAGCGCCTGTTTGGCATTGATACTACGTTATCGCCTATTTATGGGGAATAACCACACCACATAAGCTCTGCCTTGCCTAAATACCAAACAGGCTGCTGCAAATTTAACCTTGAAAGGTCAACAGACCCTAATTTAAAAAGGTATTTGTGTCTTTGTTGTATTTTTGCAGCTTACTTTACTGAATCATCATAGCTTACCGCAGATGTTGGACTTTTTTTACGAATAATTTTTATTTTTGGCTCCACAATAATTTGATTGTTATTACTGCTTTCTTGTAATTCATCAAGTTGTGCTTGGCGGTACTTTTCGCGCAGTACTTCAAACTCTGTTTGCCTTAATTGGTTGTCACGAATGGCGTTAGCTTGAATACTATTTGGGTATGTTTGCAAAATGGTAGCTGCAATTTTTTCAGCATCTTCTATTCTACCCATACGCTGTTTAATTAAATAACTAAGTAATAAAGCCCGTGCAGACACACGGCCAGTATCGTCATGGTGCTTTAAAACGTCGCTGGCTTTATGTAAGTCACTTTTAGCATAAAAAAGGGCGGCTAAGCTAATTAGGGTCGATGTACGCTGCGAGCTGTGGTTTAGCGCTTGTTGAAAGTAGCTTTCTGCATTTGTAAAGTCATTAAACTCAATGGCGCATAAGGCTAAATTTTCATAGCTTTGTGCTACACGAATATAACTCGGAATTTCAATCGCTTTTAAAAATTGATCGGTAGCGCGATCATACTCATCAATACTACATAAAAACGTACCGTAGTTATTTAGGGTATTCGGATCGTCAGGCTTAATCGTCAACGCTTTTTGATAGGCTTTGTCGGCTAATGCATTTTCGCCAACTTGTTGGTAGTAATAAGCTAAAGAATAATGAACTTCGGGGAGGTTTGGTGCATATTCGCTCGCACGCTCAAGGTTATATTTTGCTTGGGAATTATTGCCGGTGTTTAAATATTGTAATGCCAAAGCAATGCGGGTACGCGCTGCGCCTGCGTTGTTTATTTTATTTTCGACGACGGGTTTGTCACTGCCGTTGTAACTATTTTCAGTAACACAACCGCTTAAAAGTAGTGTTGATAGTGCTAAAGCAAGTAAAGATCGCATTGCCTTGTCTCTTTATTTATTTCCATAGCCTCTATCTTACCTCAAAGCCTTTGTGTTGCATCATTTATTTAAAAATAAACGAGTTATCACAAAGGCACCGGAGTCTTTTATAACGTTTAGGCTTGATGAATATTTACTGCAATTGCATTGTCATCACGCATTTTCTTTTTAGCCATACGTTTTGTTCTATCAACCACATCGCCAGCTAATTGACCACAGGCAGCGTCAATGTCGTCCCCTCGTGTACGACGAACAATACAGGTAATCCCCGCAGCTTGTAATACCTTTGAAAAACGGTCAATTCGGCTGTTGCTTGAACGCGTGTATTCGTTACCCGGGAACGGGTTAAACGGAATAAGGTTTACCTTAGATGGCGTCCCTTTTAACGTTTTAACCAGTTCATGTGCTTGGTCGGTACTGTCGTTAACGCCATTAAGCATAACGTATTCAATAGTCACGTCTTTATTGGCTTTAGAGCCATCGATATAACGACGACAGGCCGCTAAAAATTCTTCAATTGGGTACTTTTTATTAATGGGTACCAAAATATCACGCAGTGCGTTATCAGGGGCGTGAAGTGAAATAGCCAGTGCTACGTCGATTTTTTCTTTCAATAAATCAAGGGCAGGTACTACACCCGAGGTACTTAATGTTACGCGGCGCTTAGATAAACCAAAGCCCCAGTCGTCCATCATCAGCTCCATCGCTGGTACGACGTTTTTGACGTTAAGTAATGGCTCGCCCATCCCCATCATAACGACGTTAGTGACAGGGCGTTTTTCGCTGTTGCCATCAAGGCCAATGTCTTTGGCTACACGCCATACTTGGCCAATAATTTCCGACACTTTTAAGTTACGGTTAAAGCCTTGTTGTGCCGTTGAGCAAAAAGTACATTCCAGTGCACAACCCACTTGAGACGATACACATAAGGTGGCGCGATCTTTTTCTGGGATCCAAACTGCCTCTACTTCTTGGCCGCCTTCTAGTACTAATGCATATTTAATAGTACCGTCGCTGGCTTGCTGGCGAACTGAAATTTCGGGTGCAACGATTTCACACTCGTTTTTAAGCTTTTCTTTTAGCTTTTTGTTCACGTTGCTCATTTCGTCGAAATTATCTACGCCAAAATGATAAATCCATTTCATCACCTGATCGCCACGAAATGGCTTTTCACCGAATGATACAAATAACTCTCGCATTGCATCTCGGTTTAAATCTAATAAGTTAATCTTTTTTTGCTCGGTCATGTAACAACCTCAATCGGTGGCGGTGATGGTAAAAATTTACAAGGGCGAATTGTACATAATTCACCCACTATAATCATTAAGTAAAACATCATAACTAAACGATTAATACTTTACGTAATGACTAAAAAAGGGCTCGAAAGCCCTTTTCATACTTTGCATCACAGGGTTAGCTGTGAACTCGAATTAACGAGTACGTGGGCAAAGTTCTTCGTCAGCGAAGAAGTACGCGATTTCGCGAGCAGCAGATTCAACAGCGTCTGAACCGTGAACCGCATTTTCGTCGATGCTATCAGCGTAGTCTGCACGTAAAGTACCCGCAAGCGCTTCAGCTGGGTTAGTAGCACCCATGATTTCACGGTTTTTAAGAACAGCGTTTTCGCCTTCAAGAACGGTAACCATTACTGGGCCAGAAGTCATGAAAGATACTAAAGCACCAAAGAAAGGGCGCTCGCTGTGCTCAGCGTAGAAACCTTCAGCTTTCTCTTGTGAAAGGTGAACCATTTTAGCTGCAACGATTTTAAGACCCGCAGTTTCGAAACGGTTGTAGATTGCGCCGATGTGGTTTTTAGCAACTGCATCAGGTTTTATGATTGAAAAAGTACGCTCTAAAGCCATCTTTGTGCTCCAATAATTTTTAAGTGAAAGTGTGAATATTAACGGGCGCGAATTATACGCGTTTTAACGAAAAAAACCTAATTTATTATATCAACCATGTTATTTTGATTTAAGGGCGTTTAGTTTTGAGCTTATAACCATGCTATTACGTATATTAGTTTTAAATACTTCCGTTATATTCACGTCTATGTTAACAAACAGTTTTAGTTGTTAGTAATAATTACAATAAACGCTCAATGTATAGTTCATACATCTCAATACTAGGATAACCATATGTTTTTTAACCAATCTTTAAAAAATCAAGTTGCTGATTTACAAGACAAACTTTTAGTTAGAGAGCAGGTTAGACAAAGCTTAGACAGTGAAATGCTAGTTTTAGAGCTTGATATGCAAGGTCATGTTATAAGACAAAATAAGAATTTTGAACGTACATTCAGCTATTCAAATAGTCAGTTGCTTAACCAGAATATTATTAACTTTATTCCTGAAAATGCACAGAATAATCCTGATTTTAATTTATTTAAACAAGCAATAAGTAAGCGTGAGCACTATGTAGGTGCTATTCAGTTGCTACACCAAAACGGGCAACGAGACTGGTTACGCTGCATTTTACATCCTATAAAAAACGAGCAAGGCCAGCTTGAGTATTTAACCCTGCATTGCACTGTGCTTACACAAATAATTGAAAGCTCAAGAGAAAACGAAGATTTAATTAAAGCCTTGCATCGCTCAACGGCGGTTATTGAATTTGATACTCAAGGTATGGTGCTGCGTGTTAATGACAACTTTTTAAAAAGTATGGGTTATTCAAAGCAAGACGTGGTGGGTAAGCATCATAGTATGTTTTGTGATGAGCAAGTAGCGAGTAGTAAAGAGTATCAGGCCTTCTGGCAACGTTTGCGTAATGGTGAGTTTATTGCGAGCAGATTTAAACGTATTGATAAGCACGGCCATGTAGTTTGGTTAGAGGCTTCATATAATCCTATTTTTAATGAAGCAAATGAGCTCTACAAAGTAGTTAAATTTGCCACAGTGATCACTGATCAAGTAAAAAGAGAACTGGCTACAGAGCAAGCGGCGAGTATTGCGCATGGCACGTCTATCGAAACCGATAACAACGCGGACAAAGGTGCTGAAGTGGTACAAAAAACAGTGCAGGTTATGAACGAATTGTCGGTGCAAATGGAGCAAGCTGCTCAAGAAATTTCAGCATTAGATAAACAATCGCAACTCATCGCGAGCATAGTGCAGAGCATTAGCAGTATTGCTGATCAAACTAATTTATTGGCACTAAATGCGGCTATTGAGGCCTCGCGCGCCGGCGAGCAAGGCCGTGGATTTGCAGTGGTGGCTGATGAAGTGCGTTTACTTGCCTCAAGAACCAGTAAAGCGACTGAAGAAATAGTGGATGTTGTACAGCAAAACCAAAATTTAACCCAATCAACGGTGGCTGTAATAGAGCAAGGTAAAAATAAAGCGCAACAAGGCCTAGCGCTCTCCAAAGAATCTGGTGATGTAATGAGTGATATTAAAAAAGGCGCGCAACAAGTTGTTGATGCGGTTAGTCAATTTTCGAACCAATTAAGCAGTAAAAAATAACTTAAATCTGCTGCTCTTCATTTATTAGCGCACAAGAGAAATTTTGATGATCTTGATCAAGGTTTCTCTTTTGCCCCCTCATTATACTTGCGCGGTTTATTTTCCTTAATACCAATTCGCTTAATTAAGTGGTCTATTTTGAGGCTGGAAAAACGTGTTGATAGCTAGGCAAAAAAATTGCTATTTAGTTGTTCTCGGCAATTGCTCCTGCATTGCTCTACCTTCTGCATCCATGCAGTCGTAAATGAGATTTTTTAACGAAGGTAGCGACACGTTTAGCCCCGTAAAATGATTAAGTATTATTGCGGGTTGGTATAATTATTCATGCAACCGACTTGAACTCGGTTCGATGTATGGAGCGCACATGTCAGCTGTTTCTTCCTCAATCCCGTTTATTCCTGAACTACTTTGCCCTGCAGGCAGCTTAAAAAACATGCGTTATGCCTTTGCCTATGGTGCCGACGCGGTTTATGCCGGTCAACCTCGTTACAGTTTAAGGGTTCGCAATAATGAATTCGATTTAGATACATTACAAATAGGGATTAACGAAGCACATGCGCTAAATAAAAAGTTTTATGTAGTGTCTAATATTGCCCCACACAATGCGAAAGTAAAATCGTATTTACGTGATATAGAACCTGTTATTGCCATGAAACCCGATGCGTTGATCATGTCAGATCCTGGGTTAATTATGTTAGTGCGTGAAAAATGGCCCGATATGCCAATTCATTTGTCGGTTCAAGCCAATGCAGTGAACTACGCAAGCGTAAAGTTTTGGGCCAAGCAAGGCATTGAGCGGGTGATTTTGTCTCGCGAGCTATCGCTTGAAGAAATCAGCGAAATACGCACACTGTGCCCAGAAACAGAACTAGAAGTATTTGTTCATGGCGCGCTGTGTATGGCTTATTCAGGGCGTTGTTTACTCTCAGGCTATATTAATAAGCGCGATCCTAACCAAGGCACCTGCACTAATGCGTGTCGTTGGGAGTACGATGTTAAACCCGGCACTGAGAACGAAACCGGCGAAATGGTACATAAAATTGACCCTAAAACGGTTATACCTACGTTAGGTGAAGGCGCGCCAAGTAACGATGTATTTATGCTAGAAGAGCAAGGTCGCCCGGGTGAATATATGCCTGCATTTGAAGACGAGCACGGCACTTATATCATGAACTCAAAAGACTTACGCGCCGTGCAATACGTAGAGCAGCTAACAAAAATGGGGGTGCATAGCCTTAAAATAGAAGGGCGTACTAAGTCATTTTATTATGTTGCGCGTACCGCTCAGGTGTATCGCAAAGCGATTGACGATGCGGTTGCAGGTAAACCATTCGATGCAGACTTATTTAAAACTCTTGAGAACCTTGCTCACCGCGGTTATACCGAAGGTTTTTTAAAACGCCACGCCCATCAAGATTATCAAAATTACGAATACGGCCATTCAGTTTCTACCAAGCAGCAATTTGTCGGCGAAGTACTAGGGCGTAATGCCACTGGTTTGGTTGAAATAGATGTAAAAAATAAATTTTGCGTTGGCCATTCATTAGAGCTAATGACGCCAAAAGGTAATATTAGCTTTGTGCTTGAACGTATGGAAAACAAAAAAGGCGAAAGCATTACTGATGCCAAAGGTTCAGGCCATATCGTAAAAATTCCACTGCCTGACAACATCGATTTAGAGCACGCCATACTGATGCGCAATTTGGATGAAAACCAAGACACCCGCAACCCTTTCAAACAAGCTGTTTCATAATAGAGAGTTTAATCATGGCGTTACTAATAAACAGCAAATGCATTAACTGTGATATGTGTGACCCCGAGTGCCCAAATGAAGCAATTTATATGGGCGCCAAAATCTACCAAATAGACCCTACAAAATGCACTGAATGTGTGGGCCACTACGACAAGCCGACCTGCGTGAGTGTATGCCCCATTGACTGCATAAAGCCCGACCCTAATCATCGTGAGAGCTTAGATGAACTGGCTGAGAAATATGTCAAATTGACGGGGTAGTTTGTTGATTGGTTTTTTATGTTTCATCGGGTTACGAAGCTAAAGTTGCGACACTGTCGCAACAATTAAACTGCTCGCATAGTGCGTATTGTTATCGATAAAAACCTCCTCATATATTTTATAATTAACACTCAAAAACCCACGACCTTTGCTGTATGATAAGCCAATAATTTATATTGATATTCTTGCAAAGAGAGACCACATGGACGCTGCATCAAAAAAGCCTGCTACAAAAAAAGCCGCAAAAAAAACACAAGTCGGGTTTGAAGAGTCCCTTTGGGATGCCGCCAATAAACTGCGTGGCAGTGTTGAATCAGCCGAATATAAGCACATTGTTTTAAGCTTAATCTTTCTTAAATTTATTAGTGACAAGTTTGAAGCGCGTAAAAAAGCCATTATTGCCGAGTACGGCGACGAATACATCGACATGGTCGACTTTTACGCGATGGATAACGTGTTTTACCTACCAGAAGATGCACGCTGGTCGTATATTCAAGCCAACGCCAAGCAAGGCGATATTGCCGTTAAAATAGATACCGCACTGCACGCGGTTGAAAAAAACAATAAATCACTCGCGGGCGCATTGCCCGATAACTACTTTTCACGCTTAGGGCTTGATGCCAGTAAGCTTTCAGCACTTATCGATACCATTAATAATATCGACACCATTGCTAACCAAAACGAAAAAACAGAAGAAGACTTAGTTGGCCGTGTTTACGAATACTTTTTAGGTAAATTTGCCGCCTCTGAAGGTAAAGGCGGGGGCGAGTTCTACACGCCTAAGTCAATTGTTACCCTAATCGCCGATATGATAGAACCATTCGAAGGCAAAATTTACGACCCTTGTTGTGGCTCGGGCGGTATGTTTGTGCAATCGCTTAAATTTATAAATAGCCACAACGGTAACCAAAAAAACGTGTCTATTTACGGGCAGGAGTACACTAACACCACTTATAAACTGGCTAAAATGAACCTTGCCGTGCGCGGTATTTCGGGCAACTTAGGCGATATAGCAGGCGATACCTTTTTTAAAGACCAACACCCCGACCTAAAAGCCGATTACATCATGGCAAACCCACCGTTTAACCAAAAACAGTGGCGCGCCGATAACGAATTAGTCGACGATGCCCGTTGGGCAGGTTACCCAACACCGCCTACCGGTAATGCCAACTATGCGTGGATCATGCATATGATCTCAAAACTCAGCGAGCATGGCACCGCAGGTTTTGTACTGGCTAATGGCTCAATGAGCTCTAACACCAGTGGCGAGGGCGATATTCGCCAAAAAATAATCGAAAACGACTTAGTCGATTGTATGATAGCCCTACCAGGGCAGCTGTTTTACACCACACAAATTCCGGTGTGTTTATGGTTTATAAGTAAAGATAAACGCGGTAATAACGAAAAAGGCATTCTAAAACGCCGCGACCGCCAAGGCGAAACCCTATTTATAGACGCACGCGAAATGGGCTCTATGGTTAACCGTACCTTAAAAGAGCTAACCAACGACGACATCGCTAAAATTACCCAAACCTACCACCTTTGGCGCGGCGAAGAGCTTGCGACAGATAACGAGCAAAAATATGAAGATATCGCCGGTTACTGTAAATCAGCCACCCTTGCTGATATTAAAGCAAACGACTACGTACTGACCCCAGGGCGCTATGTCGGTGCTGCCGATATTGCAGACGACGGTATTCCGTTTGAGACTAAAATGACCGAGCTCAGCCAAAACCTTTACAACCAAATGAACCAAAGCGATGAGCTTGATAAAGCCATTCGTAAAAACTTGGAGGCGCTGGGTTATGGTAAGTAATCAAATCCCGCTGAATGAATTTGTTACGCTTCAAAGGGGGTTCGATTTACCTAAAGGTGATCGTATTGAAGGTGCTATCCCTGTTGTTGCCTCTACTGGAGTTGCTGGGCATCATAATGAAGCAAAAGTAATAGCTCCAGGTGTTGTTATTGGTCGAAGTGGCTCAATAGGTGGTGGTCAGTATATTCAAGATGATTTTTGGCCATTAAACACAACTCTTTGGGTAAAGGATTTTAAGGGGCATCATCCAAGATTTGTTTATTATTTATTTAAAAGTATAGACTTTTCAATTTTTAATGTGGGTAGTGGTGTACCGACACTAAATCGTAACCATTTAAGCTCATTGATGGTTAGAAATATTGGCGTGGATAATGAAAAGGAAATTGCTAAATTCTTAGGTGGCTTAGATGATAAGATCGATCTAAACAAACAAACCAACCAAACCTTAGAAAAAATGGCGCAGGCATTGTTTAAAAGCTGGTTTGTTGATTTTGATCCGGTGTTTGACAACCTACTTGCCAGCGCTGATTTTAAATTAGACAACCTTGAAACTAGTCTGCCTGATGAGTTAAAACAAAAAGCACAGCGCCGCTTAGCGGCACTGAACAGCTTAGAAAATGCGGCCGAATTCAAAGCATCACTCATTGCGCTCGCTCACGAATTACAAGCACTTTCACAAACACAATCAGCAGTGCAAGTATCAGAAAAAGCCGCTGAAACACCCGTTAAAGCAAGCCTTAACGCCAACCCTAAAATATTGGCCCAACACGCCAACACCCACGCCCACTTCCCCAATGAGTTCGAACACAACGAACAACTAGGCTGGATACCAAAAGGCTGGAGTGTTAATAACTTATCAAAAATTGCAAAGTTTACATCTGAGCGAGTAAATGGTGATGATTTAACGTTTGATAATTACATATCAACAGATAATATGCGCCCTAATAGAGGTGGAATTACTAAAGCTTCTAAGATACCGGAAGTTAAAACTATACCTGGGTTCCATCCAGGACATATATTAATTTCTAATATCAGACCATATTTTAAAAAGATATGGTTAGCAACATCAAGTGGTGGACGTTCTAATGATGTTTTAGGATTTGAAGCTTTAGAGCCAAAAAATACGGGATACTTATTTAATTTGCTTTTTCAGGATGTTTTCTTCGACTATATGATGACAACCTCCAAAGGCTCAAAAATGCCAAGAGGAGATAAAAAAGCGATAATGGATTGGATGATAGTAATACCTCCGGACCACATCCAGGAAAATTACTCGATATTAGTAAAAGAGTTCTACAAAACTATACCCTTGAAAAACAAAGAAATAAATATACTAACAGAACTAAGAGATACGCTGTTACCTAAACTCATTTCAGGCGAATTACAAATACCTGACTCGGCAAATGTTAGTGATAACAATATATAACACATAAAAGCAAAGAGCTTACTTTTGTATGCTCAAAATTAAATACAACTAAGTAACTACCATTTAAATAATTAGAATTAATAAGAAGTAAATATGGATATAAAATATTGGCAGGGCGGCCTTGAACGTCATGAAATAGATGCAATTGAAAAAATAAAAAATGTATTAACTGGACCAAAAAAACAAAGCAACAAGGGTAAAAATAATAAAAAAAGCCAAGGTTTTGACGCGCTCAACACACTAAAAACCTCATTTAATGAGGGTTGGAAAGGGTATGCGGGTTTTAGGTTTATTAATAAAAATCAGCAAGGCGAAATAGATTTACTGATTGTAACTCACTGCAATATTTTAATTGTGGAATTAAAGCATTGGAATGGACAACCTATTACCTCAAATAACGGTAAGTGGTTTTTTGGTAATGATGACAGGGGCAAGTCGCCTGTTGAAATAACCCGCAATAAAAAGTTTTTGTTAGATAATTTACTCAAGCCTTTTAGGGGCAAATTTAGTAATGGTCAGCATATACCGCGTGTATACCCATTAGTGGTTATGACCGGTACGAGCGATTTTACTAAGTTACAAAAAAATGATTTAGCCGAGACAATGAGCTTAAATGATTTTTGTAGGTTATGTACCAATGAGCGTGTTTTTAATGATCGTTTTAGACCTCATCCTGATTCTGCTGTTTTGCTTAACGATATACCTTTATTAGAGAAACAGTTACTCAGTGCTAATAAAGTAGAATCGAAACCATTAACGGTTGATGGCTGGGTTGGGCAAGACGAAATATTTAAACACCCTAATAAAATTTATACAGAGTTTTATGCGCAGAGTGAGTCGGATAAAAACGATCATGCCATTATACGGCGGTGGGAATTTGATAAACTTACTAATACAGAGGCTAAAACGCCAGATGGCCGCTATAAAATAGTATCGCGTGAACGCGAAGTGTTAACCAAAATAAAACGTGAAAACCGTGACTTATACGATCATTGCGTTTCGTCACTTACTATCCCATCTAAAGATAAAATAACTTCACAATACAACGAGGTAGTTGAGCTACCCGAAGGGCAAGAGCGTCTTAACGATTTTATTACTACCTACGGGGAAAACTTATCAATTGATGAGCGAATAAACCTAGTGAGAGTGTTAATTGCCCGCTTTGCTGATTTACACCAATTACATTTAGCCCACCGAGATATTGGCAGCCATAGTGTGTGGTTGAGTACAGGACAGCGTGTGGCGCTTTCTAATTTTATTTCGGCTTTTGAGCGTAAAAAAGAAACGATTGGTGAAATACGTGATGAGCTTTCGGTTTATGAGCAGAAAGAAAGCTTTAGAAGCCCTTATAGCCATGACGTTTCTCGTTTGGCCATTATTGCTTGGGCAATTATTAAGGCTGAGCGTTTAACACCTAAATTTGAGGAAAGTATATCTCAACAGCTTAGTGATTGTGATGAGTGGTTTGGCCCTGTATTGCTTAATGCGTTTACTGATAAAAGCTATGCTAATGCAGGTGAGTTATTTGATGCGTTAATTGATAGCGCGCCAAGCCAAGAAGAAGCATTTACGTTTTCGAGTAATCAGCTTGAGCGTTTTGTACAACATAGCAAAATAAGCAGATTACACCCTGAACTTGAGTTTATTAAAGAAACCGATAGTAAAGAAGTTTACAAAGCCGAAAGTGGTTTAGTTAAGGTTTGGAACAATATTAATCCAACCGATATAAGCCCTGGGCTTGGCCAGCGAACGCTGTTTTTTTTAGAGCGAGCTGAAAAACTACAAAACTTGAATTTGAGTTTTGTGCCAAAAATAGTTGATATTGGTATAACCGCACGAGATAGCGCTTTATATTTGGTTGCACAATGGATTGAAGGAAACGCCCTTGATACAAGCTTGAGGTTTAGGGGGGCAGATATTGTTGCCAAAGCTCTTATATCAAATGTGAGGCATATGCATTCACTTGGTTTTGCTCACGGTGATTTAAAACCAGAGAATATTATAGTTAATGGCGGCGATGTTTTTATTATTGATGTACTCGATTTTCATCATGATGCTAACGAGGTATACAACTCAGAATATAGCCCTATAAATAGCGAAAACTGCACGGCATTTGAGCGAGATAATTTTGCCGTTATGAAAATATGCGCAGAGTTATTGAGAATTGACTGGGGTGAAGAAAGTTCACGCCATCCTGCAGTAAGCACTGCAATAATTAAAGAGCTGCAAGATGTTGATTATGGTTTTAAGGAGCTTACGCGCTTTGAGGACGCTTTTTTAAATCCAGAACAAAGTTTAGAAGTTAAAGCTGAAACCATAAATATTGAGATTGGTGGCGCGCGTACTGATTTTGAGGATATTACTATTTATCCGGATAACGGTAAGTTGTATGTATCAATTGAACAAAGCAATAAAAACCCAGCAGACTTAGTTTTAAGTTTTTGCGGTTTAGGTGGAATACAAAAGTTATTTTTTAATAGAACACAGTTTGAATTTGAACACGGTATGCCGCCTATTAAAAGAGAGAGTATTTCAAGACGAGATATTACCAGTGCAGACTTTGAGGTGCCTTTTGCAATTAAAGTTACACAAGGTAGGGCAAGTAATTTAGGTACTTTAAATCGTAGAATTAAGCAGCTTTATAGCTTCGAAAATGCAATCAAGCAGTTTGAATTAAAACGTAAAGCAGCCAACTTACCTGCTGATACTACGAGCGATAATCGCGTTGAACCATTAGTTGGCTCGGAGCTTAAAAGTGATGAAAGTGCAGTTGAGCCAATTTCTACACGTGAGTTATGGAAAGCTATTATACAAACTGAGTCGGAGTCTCACCCTTATGTTGAGCTCGTCAGTGAACCAACGCCATACAAAGATAACAAAGAGTTTATTGTTTTGCCGTATGAAGCAGACAAAGATCCGACTGATGCTTTTACTGCAAAAGATGATGTTGAGGCCATTATTGTAGATGGGGATGATGAATTTGTTATTGGGCAAGTTAATTTATCAAAATCGGATTTAAATAAAGTTACTCTTTCAAGCTTTTCGTATCGAGTTAACAAACTAAAAGAAGAAGATGTGATCTTTTTTAGGAGTAAGGCCGATAAGTCTTCTTTTGTTAAGCGTAAAAATGCGCTTACCCGCATAATTGAAAACGACTCGGTTATTGAAAATTTAGCTGACTATTTTGAACCTGATTGCCAGCACGATCCTATTGATTACGAACATAATGTTACAAGCGAGGACTTTGCTCGCTACGACAGAAGCGATGATAATGGCAACACAATAAAACTAAACGATAAGCAACGAATCGCGTTTCAAAAATTATTACGCTATGGTCCGCTTTCAATGTTGCAAGGACCGCCAGGCACGGGTAAAACAGAGTTTATTGCTGCTTTTGTACATTATTTAGTGGAGAAGTTAGGA
Organism: Pseudoalteromonas sp. 2CM36K; assembly: GCF_023161865.1. Classification (NCBI taxonomy): domain Bacteria; kingdom Pseudomonadati; phylum Pseudomonadota; class Gammaproteobacteria; order Alteromonadales; family Pseudoalteromonadaceae; genus Pseudoalteromonas; species Pseudoalteromonas sp. 2CM36K. The sequence goes on along the minus strand of NZ_JALNTK010000002.1, from coordinate 167,807 downwards.
ACGCAGCGTATTTTATTAGTTAGCCAATCACACGAGGCGGTAAATACTGCGGCAGAACGTATTCGAAAACACTGTAGTAGATTGGATACTCCGTTAGATGTGGTGAGGTTTAGTAGCCGTGAGGCGGCTGTTTCTTGCTCGCTACGAGATGTGTTTTCACACAATATGGTTAATAAAAAAGCGGAGCAATTTTCTTCTCATTTAAAAAATCGTGTAATGTCTTTAGCTAAATCATTAAAAGCACCTAAAGAATATTTAGAGGCATTTGTAGAACTAGATAAAAGAGTTCTCTCGATTATTGATGAACAACTCAGTGCATTAAAAGAACTAGAGAACAAAGAGCTAGAGCCGAAAGATAAAAAAGAGCTTAAAAAGCAAATCAACGAACGTAAAACTTTAATTAATAGTCGATTACCTAGAGATATCAGAACGAATAAAGATTGGCACGACGATTTAAGTACAGTGGGCGATACCTTAGTTAAAAACTTGAATTATGAGCATGCAGTACAGGCTAATGTTGCTCATAGCGTTAAGCGTTTAATAGCATTATCGAAAGATATGCTAAAAGTAATGAATTCTGGTAATGCAAACTTAGATGAATTTTTTGCTCGGTCTCGCCAACTCGTAGCTGGTACATGTGTGGGTATAGGTAATTGGCATATAGATATTGCAAGTAACCAGTATGATTGGGTTATTATTGATGAGGCTGCACGCTCAATAGCGAGTGAATTGGCAATAGCCATGCAAGCCGGTAAAAGGGTTTTATTGGTTGGTGATCATCAACAACTACCCCCTTTGTATTCAGAGCCGCATAAGCAAGCACTAGCTAGAAAGTTAGGGATTAAATCGGGCAGTGATGTTGATGAGTTAATTGAAAGTGACTTTGCTCGAGCATTTAATTCTTATTACGGCGAGCAGATAGGCGCTAAATTACTAGTGCAATACCGAATGGCACCGGCCATTGGAACTTTAGTATCGCAATGTTTTTATAAAGGCGAGCTTGAGAATGGTGAACGAAAAATCCCAGATATTTACGCAGATGTTACTCCTCAATTAGATGCTGTTTCAACGTGGTTAGATACTTCTTCATTAGGAAAGAAAGCGCATCACCAAGACGGCTCTGGTACGAGTATTTTTAATGATACTGAAGCTCAAGCAATTGTGGGCTTGTTACAGAAAATTGACGAAAATCTAGAGTTTATTAATAAACTTAGTAAGCAAGTAAAAGAAGGTGAAGCTGCTATTGGGGTTATTTGTATGTATGGCGAGCAGAAAAAGCGTATACGACAAAAAATTAAAAAATCAGGGATTTCAGAGTCACTTATGTCGCTACTGAAAATTGATACTGTTGATAGTTATCAAGGTAAAGAAAACCGGATAATTATCTTATCAGTGTCACGTTCTGAACAAAGACAAAGCCCAGGCTTTTTAAGATCACCAAACAGAATAAACGTTGCATTATCGCGAGCGATGGACAGACTTGTAATTGTAGGTGATAAGAGAATGTGGCAAGGAAAAAATAGCGACTTACCGTTTGGTCGTGTAATTAAATTTATGGAAGAAAATAACGCCCCAGGTGATTATGCTTTCGTTGATGTAACCCCTCAAAAGCATAAAAAGGCGGTGTAATTGTTATGGAAAATAATTATATAGAATTTAACGAAGTTGATTATATTGTTCCAGCTGAAACATACAGTATTGAATACTCTTACTTGAGTAAGCAAGGGTTTGCGTTTACAAAAGATTTTCTGCTTCGTGCTTTGCATATATCTCCATTGTCTAAATTTGAGTTAGCATCGTTTTTTGGATTCAATCCACGTGAGCTTGATGTAGCGTTAGAGGAGCCAATTAATAAAAATGAGGTGACTTACTTAGAGGATGGCAGATTATCACTGACGGTATTAAGTAAGGGGTATTTTTCTTCTTTAGACGATAAACCTATGGTAGAAAAGCCTCAATCTCGCTCATCGACGATTTCTTTTGAGCTACTAGGGTTTAATAAAGTCAATAAGCAACATGGAGGTTGGAACACCGGGCTTAGGTTAGCGGCTAATAATGAGATTAAAAGCATGAGCGAACAGCATGCAAAAAGCATGTTTAGTAAACATTTCCACCGTTTAGTAGAGTCGGGTGACTTAGGCAAAATTAGGACTGAGGGTAAATCACTACCAAGCCTTTATTCCGTAGATAAAGTAACAAGAAAAAGAAGTGTTGCTCATAGAGTAAAACGAACGTTTGAGATAGATTTTGATAATAAAGTTAAGCCATTTTACGTAAATAAGATATATGAGAATGATGAGGAAATTAGCCAAGCGATAGCTCAGGATACGGATAACCTTAGGTTGAGTGACAACCTGCAGAGCATAAAACATGCTTGGGATGCGTTTAAGGATATGTCAGTAGAGCGTTTTGTTAAAAGTGATGAAATTGATTTTCGTTCAATGATTGCTGAAATGGCTAATAGTTCAGGAAGTAAACCATACGAATTATTAATAGGCTCATTGTATAGTAGTCAGCCTTGGAGAAAGATTGAGGAGCAGCTAAAGAGGCTTAAGCCTTCAAAACAGCAAGGTGGATTAAAAAAATTAAAATGGATAGGTGCGAATACGCGTTACTGGGGAATGAGTGAAAGCTTTACTAAAGCTAAAGACAGTTTGTTGTCGCACCAAAAGAATAAGAACGAAAACTGTTATGATTTTATGATGTACCTACCATGCGATGACAGGCCTAATGCTGTAGTCAATGGAAGTAAAGCGTGGAAGCATAAGCTTGGTCAATTACCGACTAGCTCAGGTGTTTTAAACGGTTTATTTGATGGCAATGTTGAAGTTATGCTACTGGATAATGAGTTTGCAGGAGTTTGCTATCACCTTTTAATACCAGACTTAAGCCCAGTACATATTCCTTTAGGTTTTTTTACTAGAAATAAGCAATTAATTAAGCAGGTATCTAGTGTTGTAGATGATTACTTAGAAGGCTCAGCAGCATATGATAAGCCTAATTTATTAGGGTTGTTAAACTGAGGTAGCTAGCTCAAAGGACTGAATTATGAAATTTACTGAAGCCAAATTAGAACAAGCGGTGGTTGAGCTATTAGGCGAGCAAGGCTACCCGCATTTATTAGGTGGTGAGCTCACCCGTAGTAACAGCGATGTATTAATTAAAGAAGACCTCCGTGCTTTTTTAACCAAGCGTTATGCTAAAAATAATATTACCACCGGCGAAGTAGACTCAATAATTGCAAAGCTCGAAAAGCTGCCTGCCAGTGATTTATACGAGAGCAATAAAACCTTTTGTAAGTGGCTAAGTGATGGCTTTTTGCTTACACGCGAGCGAGGCAGGGTTGCAGGTAGCGCAGCGCAAAAAGATTTATATGTTCAGCTGCTAGATTACGATAACGTTGAGCAAGGCATTAAAAGTAGCCTAATAGCAGGTAGTGCTATGGCTACTTTAGATAAAGTAAGTGAAGCCAGCGTTACTTATCTGCAAGACGACAATATTTACCGGTTTGTTACCCAGTTAGAAATAGAAAGCCCCACCAGTTACGACAACATTGAACTGCGTATTCCCGATGGCATTTTATATGTAAATGGCTTGCCATTGGTGGTGTTTGAATTTAAAAGCGCAATACGCGAGCAAGCCCCTATTTTTGAAGCGTATGAGCAGTTAACGGTACGCTACAGGCGCGCTATTCCGCAGTTATTTGTGTTTAATACCTTGTGCGTTATAAGCGATGGCGTAAACAATAAAATGGGTAACTTATTTGCGCCGTATCAGTTTTTTTACTCGTGGGGAAAAGTAACGGGGCAAGAGCTAACCGCGCAAGAGGGGATTAACTCGTTACATACCTTATTGCAGGGCTTGTTTGATAAAGCGCGTTTGCGCGATGTAATGCGCAACTTTGTGTTTTTCCCGGATTCTGATAATAAAAACGCAGGCAAAAAAGAGATAAAAATTGTGCCGCGTTACCCGCAATATTATGCGGCTAATAAACTGTTCGAAAATATAAAACGCCACTTAAAGCCACAAGGCGATGGTAAAGGCGGTACGTATTTTGGCGCAACGGGTTGCGGTAAAAGTTACACCATGCAATTTTTAACACGCTTGTTGATGAAAAGCGTTGAGCTTAAAAGCCCCACCATTATTTTAATTACCGACCGAACCGATTTAGACGATCAACTTTCGCAGCAATTTGGCAAAGCTAAAACCTACATTGGCGATGACACGGTAAAAACAGTGACCAGCCGTACTCACTTACGTGAGTTACTTGAAGGGCGTAATAGTGGCGGGGTATTTTTAACCACCATTCATAAATTTACCGAAGACACCCAGTTATTAACCGACCGCACTAACGTTATTTGTATTTCTGATGAGGCGCATCGTAGCCAAGTAAATCTAGATCAAAAAATTACCATTACCGAAAAGGGTGTAAAAAAGACCTTTGGTTTTGCTAAATACCTGCACGATTCACTGCCAAACGCTACCTATGTTGGTTTTACCGGCACCCCAGTAGACGCGACTTTAGATGTGTTTGGTGAAGTGGTTGACTCGTACACCATGACTGAGTCGGTTAAAGATGAAATAACCGTTCGCATTGTGTACGAAGGCCGCGCCGCTAAGGTGTGTTTAAACAATAGCAAGCTGGCTGAGATTGAAGCTTATTACAAAGAATGTGCCGATGCAGGCAGTAACGAGCTGCAAATAGAAGACAGTAAAAAAGCCACCGCTAATATGAATAGCATTTTAGGCGATCCTGACCGCATACGTGTATTAGCAAGGGACTTTGTTGAACATTACGAAAAACGCGTTGAGGAAGGTTCTACCATTGCAGGAAAGGCGATGTTTGTGTGTAGCTCGCGTGGCATTGCCTATCAGCTGTATCAAGAGCTAGAAGAATTACGCCCACAGTGGTTTGATGTAGTAGATACCGATGACGCGCAAACACTATCAGATACCGAGCGAAAGCGCGCTATTAGCGAGGGCCGTATTGCAGCCCCCTCTGAAAAAGTAAAAATGGTGATGACCCGTGGTAAAGACGACGTTGAACGGTTATATAATTTACTTGGCAGTAAAGACGAGCGTAAAGAGCTTGATAAACAATTTAAAAATGCTAACTCAAATTTTAAAATAGCCATAGTGGTGGATATGTGGCTAACCGGTTTTGACGTGCCATTTTTAGATACCATGTACATTGATAAGCCACTGCAAAAGCACAGCTTAATACAAACTATTTCGCGCGTTAATCGCCAGTTTGAAGGCAAAGATAAAGGCCTAGTGGTTGACTACATTGGTATTAAATCTGAAATGAATAAAGCACTAGCGCAGTATTCAAAAACAGACGAAACCAATTTTGAAGACATTGCGGCCTCGGTTATTGAAGTAAAAAATCACTTAGCGCTACTTGCCCAGTTATTTCATAAATTCGACTGCAGCCCATACTTTACCGGTGAAGCCGTTGCCCAGTTAAACTGTTTAAACCACGCCGCTGAGTTTGCGCTAATTACTGAAAAACGCCAAAAGCGTTTTATGGATTTAGTAAAACGTTTAAAAGCCGCTTACGATGTATGCTGTGGCAGTGAAAAAATTAACGAAAGTGAGCGTAACCACATTCACTTTTACCTCGCTATTCGCTCTATTATTTACAAGCTAACCAAAGGTGAAGCGCCCGATACCGCGCAAATGAACGCCAAAGTACGTGAAATGATAAGCGAGGCCCTACAAAGCGACGGCGTTGAAGAGGTATTTAAACTCGGTAATGAAGATGGTGGCGAAATCGACATTTTTAATGACGACTACATTGCCAAAATAGAAAAAATAAAGCTCCCCAATACCAAAATTAAAATACTGCAACAAATGTTAGCCAAAGCCATTGGCGAGCTTAAAAAAGTAAACCAAACCCAAGGCATCGACTTTACTAAACGCTTTGAATCGCTAGTTCAACGCTACAACGAGCGAAAAGAAGACGATGTACTGGTAAGCAGCGTACTAGATGACTTTTCAGAAAGCATGGTTGATATGATTTACAGCGTGCGCGACGAAATGAACGCCGGCGACGAACTAGGCATTGATATAGAAGAAAAAGGCTTTTACGACGCTTTAAAAGCACTTGCCGTTAAATACGACTTTGACTACCCCGAAGATAAGCTAATAGAGCTCGCTCAAGCGGTAAAAGTAATCGTAGACGACAAAGTGAAATTTGTAGATTGGAACCACCGCGAAGACATTAAATCATCACTCAAAGTAGAACTGATCTTAGTGCTGGCAAAATTTAAATACCCACCAATCAGCCGCGATGAAGTATACAAAGAAATATTTGAACAAGCGCAGAGCGTGAAAGCAAATAAAGAGGTGTGAATTAGCCTATGGCTAGAATCGCAATTAGATTATGTTTTAGTAAGAGTTGGAAAAAGGTTAATGCATTTTAATTATGTGGATAAGGACTGACTACCATGTTTGATTTAAATGATATAAAGCAACGCGCGGGCAGCAAAAGCTTAGATCTGGGTTATGGCTTGTATGCGTCAAACCATGTTAGCAAGTTGCTTATTATTGATAACCAGGCAATGGCAACCGTGGCGGGGCAGTTTAAATACAAAGTCACTTTAGAAAATAACGCGGCTGGGCAATGTTTGGCAAGCTGCACCTGCCCTGCAGGCGATTATCAAGAGATATGCAAACACGCCATTGCCGTGGCACTCAAAGTAAACAGTTTATCCGCAGCTGAGTTAGCCGACGTAAATGCTAATGATGAAACAGCGCAAGACAATGAGCGCACTGAACTCATCGCGTGGTTTATGGATAAACCCACTAATGAACTTACCAATATAATCATGGCTTTTTTAGACGAATCAGAGCATGAATACGACAAGTGGGTAATGATGATGACAAACGATAAACAGGCATTGGGCGCAGGGGAGCTAAGTAAACTTATCACCAAAGCGCTGCCTAATAAGCAAGTATGGGGCTGGAGTGAAGTGAATAGCTACTTTGCTGAGGCAAACTCATTGTTTGAATTGATATTGCCTGCAATAGCAAAACTGCCCGTTGAACAGCAATGGAAATTAACCCTTAAAGCCTTGGTGCGTTTAAATGATGTACTTGAAGAAATAGATGATTCTGGCGGCTTTCGCTTTGAAATCGAAGGGCAGCTTAACCAAAACTTGAGCGAGCTATTTAATCAACTACCTTGGTCTGATGAACAAAAAGCGCAGTGGATTTTTGAGCATTTTGCAGACTATAAATACGATGTATTTCCTAGCGTGCCGCATGACTTTGATATAACGCCAAGTGTTAATACCTTGTTTTTATCACAGTGTGCAGCAGTAATAGAAAAACGACTGCAAACAGGCGTTGATTTTGATGACTGGAGACAAAAAAGCGCAGTTACACGCCTTACGTCGGTATTAATAGACCAAGCGAAAGAGCAGGATGATTGGCAAGAGCAACTGCGCTTAATTAAACTAACAGCCCATGATTCAGATGATTATTTAAAAGTAATGGCGCTTTGCAAAGCGCGGAATGATTTGTTAGATGCTGAGTACTATTTACAGCAAGCGTATCAACGGGCAAATAAGCCCCATGAAGTGCTGGCATGTAAACGTGATGAAATAGAACTTCGCCTTGAGTTGTCAGAGTTTAAAGCTGCATGGGTAATAGCGTGGCAGTTATTTATTGATAACCCGAGTTTTAATGGCTTTAAAGATTTACAAACGCTACAACAAAAAACTGGCATTATTGATGCGGAGTTTGCGCAAAAAGTAGAGCAATTATTACTATCTCTTTCAAACCAAGAGAACTATCGCTTTACTAATTACCCGAGCGAGTTACTGGATTTTTATATTGATCAAAATGACATTGAAAAAGCACGTTCATTAGCTGCAAAACATAAGGTTAAGTCGAGCCAGTTGATTAAATTAGCCGATATAATTTTAATGCAATACCCGCAAGAGTCGATTGACTTGTATCATAAATCAATCAGCGACATGATTGGACAAACCAATAACAACGCCTACCGCGAAGCAACTAATCTATTAATTAAAATAGAAAAAAACTTAAAACATACCAATGCTGATTGCACGCTATTGTATGACATGATTGCCGCTCTCATTAAGGACTTTAAGCAAAAACGCAATATGATGAAGTTATTGCGAGAGTACTTCCCGGATTGTTTTTAAATAATAAACAGTGATGAGATATACATAGAGTTATTTGAACAAGCACAAAATGTAAAAGTGATTAGAAAGATGAAAAGACGAAAATTAAGTAAGGTTCTGAAACGTAATAACTAATTGCCTAAATGCGCATTTTACTGTAAGTATAAAGAATATTAATAAATAGAGATGTGTAAATACGTCGTTGTTTATTATTTCAGCTAGTTTTTGTTGTTCAATTTATAAAATATTAAAAGGTAAGCAAATGGAATTTGAAGAGTTTTTCACTATTCATATGGATGATAAAAGTAAGAGCTTCCTATTGTTAAAGAGTAATCAGCAGCAAAAATTATTTGTTGATTCTTTTAACTTGATTCGTGAATATTTCCCAAAATGTGATTGTTATACAATTAATAACGCAAAAGATAATAATAAACGTGCATTTAGGTTCGGTGTTAAGGGTTCTAATGAAAATAAAGGAACACCGTTAATTACACTAAGATTTACTCGAAATCAATTGAGGATATCTTTAAAGAAAGACAGTGTACCGAAAGATAATAGAGTCTTATTTATAGATGATGCGCTTGATCTCAAGCCCCTTTTAAATGGCATAAAAAATAAATTTACAGTTGAAATGGAAGGTAATAAAAATAGTCCAATAGTATATTTACAAGATGAAGAGGATTCAGAAATGGTTACGAGAGATGACATGGATAAATGTGCTAACAAAATAATACCTTCCCCTTTAAATCAAATCTTATATGGCCCACCAGGTACAGGCAAAACTTACCATACAATTGAAGCTGCAGTAAAAGCCGCAGAACCTGAAAAATATAAAGCGTTAGCAATAGATCAAAAGTTAGGTGCAACAGTTGCGCAAAGAAAAGAGTTGATAACACTGTACAAGTCACTTACTAATGATAACCGTATTCGCTTTGTAACATTTCACCAAAGCTACGGGTATGAAGAGTTTGTTGAGGGGTTGCGTGCTCTTACAAATGAAGAAAAGCAAATAGAATATAAAGTTCTACCAGGTGTATTTAAAAAAATCAGTGATGATGCAGCGAACACAAATATTAAGAAAAGCCTCGAGCTTAATGCTAATCCGAGGATTTGGAAGATATCTATTGATGGTGTAAAACCTAGCAAGATTAAAAACTATTGTTTTGAAAATAAAGTGGCTGCAATTGGTTGGGGGTATACCGGTGATATGGCACAAGATAAGCGCTCTCCTGAAGAAAATACTTACTTTGAAGAGTTAACTAGCCAAAATAAAAATACTATTACTCAGTTTTGTTCTGCAATTAATGAAGGTGACTTATTATTATGTATAAGTAGCGCGAAGACTATTCAGGCTGTTGGTGTTGTTAAGGGGGATTACGAATATAAAGAACAAGGGATTTTAGATAGAAATGACTTTCGCCATACTCTGCCAGTTGATTGGTTGAAAACAGATCTTGACCTTGATATTCATTCTTTAAATGGTAATACCAACCTAGTTCAAAAAACAGTTTACGAGCTTGATAGGTTTTCAGAAGCAGACTTTTTTCAGCTTATGGAAAAAAGTGAAATATCATTTGGCCAGAAGCCAGTTCCAGAGTCTAAAGATAATTATGTTTTAATTATTGATGAGATTAATCGAGGTAATATTTCAAAAATATTTGGCGAACTTATTACGCTTATTGAGCCATCTAAGCGAGCCGGAAAAGATAATCTAGAAACATTAAAAGTAACTTTACCTCATTCAGGAAACCCATTTTCAGTCCCTGATAACCTTTATATTATTGGCACCATGAATACAGCTGATAGATCGTTGGCAATGATGGATACTGCTTTGCGCCGTCGTTTTGATTTTACAGAAATGATGCCACAGCCAGAATTGTTTAAAGGTAGAGAAGTTAAAGATATTGATCTTGAGCAGCTGCTTGAAACAATGAATAAGCGCATTGAAGTGCTTTACGACCGAGAGCATACATTGGGGCATGCTTTTTTAATCCCTGTTTTAAACGCTTTAGATAGTGGTGAGGACGATGCAGAAGCAAGCGCATTTACTGAACTTAAAAGCACGTTTAAAAATAAAATCATCCCGCTACTTGAAGAGTACTTTTTTGAAGACTGGAATAAAATTCGCTTAGTATTAGGTGACAACCGAAAAGAAAAAAGTGAATTAGAACAATATATTTTTGTGAAATCGAAAAACGAAGAATATAGTAAAATTTTTGGTGCAAATCATGGTTTAGAAACCTACGAAAACACGAAAACCACATACACCTTAGCTGATTTTAACGCTCAAGATTCAGTATGGAATAGCCCGAAAGCTTATCAAGCTATTTATGACGATACATTGCTTAAAAGTCCTGTGAACATTAGTGATGATGCAGATGAAGTTACATCTTCGAGTGCTCAGTAATGTCGGAAGTTAAAAAGCAAACTACTGTTTTTGAGTTTGGCTATTTAGGTAATGGTGATGATGAAAGTGACAAAGTAAAAGCATCGCTACAGATAAAATCTATTTCTGGAGAAGCATATAATTATCTAAAAAACTTATGTTTATGTGATGACTCAGAAAGCCGATTTATGCGCTTAAAGCAAGTTGATAGCTGTGAAGTATTACAAGTTAAAAACTATGCTGGAGTGATTTTTACACCCGATGGAACCCAAATAGAAGTATTGCCTAAAGTAGCTAAAAATAGTGATGACAGCGCCTCGCGTGCGTCATTACTAATGATGCTTAAATCACTCAGGCAGTTTAGGCACTTACAAACTAATAACGCCAATTTAGCTGAAAATAAAATACCTTTACTAGAGGTTTTTATTAGCCAGTTTTTAGCCTCTGTAAATACCTTAATAAAGCGCGGCCTTAAAAGCGACTATGTACTAAAAGAAGATAACGTTGCCTTTTTAAAAGGTAAACTTTTAGTGGGTAAGCAAGTTAAACACAACTTTATTAACAAACATAAGTTTTATATTGAATACGAAGAGTATTTACAAGATAGGCCGATTAATCGGTTAATCCACACTGCACTTGTAAAAGTGAAAGGCTATAGCCGCAGTGCTAATAACCAAAAACTACTGCAAGAGCTGCTATTTGCTTTTGCAGATATACCATTAAGCAGGAATATTAAAAATGACTTTGCTAGCGTTAAGCTAGATAGAGGAATGAAGTATTACGAAGCACCCCTCGTGTGGGCAAGGCTAATTATTGATGGATTTTCTCCTTTAACGTTGCAGGGCAAGAGTAGTGCATTTTCGTTGCTGTTTCCTATGGAAGCGGTATTTGAAAACTTCGTTGCTCAGTATTTGAAACAGCATATTATAGGTTCCGGGGAAGTATCTGCTCAGGTAAGCACTGAGTCTTTAGTTGATTATGCTAATACCTCTTATTTTGCATTAAAGCCTGATTTATATATCTCACGCGAAGGTGCTATTGATAAAAATAATGACATTGTACTTGATACAAAATGGAAATTAATAAACGAGCAAAACTCTAAACGAAAAGATAAGTTTGGTCTATCTCAATCTGATTTTTATCAAATGCTTGGTTATGGTCATACTTACTTAAATGGCAAAGGGAATTTGGTACTTATTTATCCTAAAACAGAAGCGTTTAAAAAACCGTTTGAGCATAGCTTTAATTACAAAGATGGAAAATTAAAGCTGTGGGTTGTTCCTTTTGATATCGAAGCCCAGTGTGAAAAAAGAATAGATTTGAGCTGTGTTAAAATTGGTACGATTTAGTATGTAAGGTGAGGGTATAAGCAATCAGTATAAGATAAATTAACAAGCTAACAATTAAGTGTTAGCTTTTATAAGCCAAGTATTTTCTAGGTTCTTTGAGTCCATCAATTCATTTAATTGTATTACCTTTAAATAAGCACGTTGGTTTTTATTATGTTTTTGGCTGATATCAATTTTTGAGTTTTCGAATGTAACCGGTGTGACACTGATATAGTGAAAACTATCTAATCTTATGAGTATTTTATTAAGTTTTTCGTTGCTAATATCTGTATTGAGTGCTTTTCCTAATAATTGATAAAGTGGGACGTTATTTACTTCTGCTAAAGACTCCTTATTTCCCTCAGCTATCCAAAAACCCTCATCGTCCCCAAAGTTATTAAGATTTATTTCATTGGTACTACAGATATAAACCATTTCATAAGACCAATGTTCTTGAAAAAATTCATAGAGTGCTAATAAGATTTTTACCTCTAATGGTTGTAAGTGAGGATTGGAGATAACATTTTTCGTAAAACAGTCTTGGTCATCTCTTAGTTTATGAAAAGCAAAGAGTCCACTTTCAGGGTCATTATTATCAAGTTCATGATTATTTATAGTATGCATCTGTAGAAGAGGCCTATGGATATACATTTCTCCGTTTTTATGTCTGGCATAGTACTTTTCTGACTCGATATCTTGATGCTTATTTTTGAGAACTATCGGGTTCTTTGCCGATCCTAGATTTATATTTTTCATAAGGGTCCAAAAAAACTTTATAGCTTTATTTATGCCTCTGCAGGGCCTAAAAAACAAGGGGTTAATAAAAAAACAAACCGAAAGAAAATAAAAAAATAAAAAGTTAACAATATCAATGTACTATGCGTTTATTTTAAGGCAGGTTTGTGGGTACGTTACTTTTTTCTGCTTAGTAATATAGCTACATCAGTTAATAACCACTAGGTACATAGCATGAACACAACCCCTCAATTAAAACGAATTGTTGCACACTTTGCCACTGAATTATTGGAAGAATTCGACACAGAAGAGCTTTGGCACGATAAGCTATTTAAAAAGGCTTTATGTAGCGTTTCTGGCTTTAACTATGCTAATTCACAAGGCTTAGATGTTGATGATTTGATCACGCGATTAGAGCATTTAGCAATCAACACAATGCCAAAAACGTTACAAAAAAATGTTCATATATTCTGTAAAGCCTTTGGACTACCAAAAACGGTCACTCCGTTAATTATTTTTTCGTGCTGTATGACGCTCAGTAAACCATTGCGCGAACTTGTTGAGTACTTACGCGACGATTACGCGAGCGTTATTTTAGAAAAAATAGCTTATGTTCTTGATATTGATGAGGCACTACTCAACAAGCAAATTGGGTTAATTATTGAATCTGGTATGTATTCAATGGATATGGAGATATTTGCTGGGGAAGATGAGTTTTTAATATTACCAAACGCAATTGCTAAAAGCCTTCTCGAGGGTAAGTTAAATAGTGAAAGTGATATCTTATCTAACTTGGTCACTCCTTGTGAAGCTTCTGAACTTAGCGCTGCTGATTTATCTCACTTAGATTTAAATACTTTACTGAAAGCTACGCAAAATGCGACTAAGACGGGTGGGCAAGCATTGAGTATTTTATTTTATGGTGTGCCAGGTTCGGGCAAAACTTCATTGGCGAAATATATAGCGCAAGCCTGTGGTTCACAGTTGCTTAAGGTACAAGCTAAAGGTAGTAACTTAATAAACCCAACAAACGAGCTCGATAGCCGAAGCGCAAGCTCTGAGCTACGTTTAGAGCACTTTAATGTGGTTAGTAAGTTGGTAGGCAAGCGTAAAAAAACAATGTTGTTACTTGATGAATGTGAAAACATTTTTGAGCGCGATTTATTTTCTAAAAGCTTCTCTAAAGAGCTACTTCATACCTACATTGAGAACCACCCTGTAGTGAGTATTTGGATCACTAATCATCTAGAAGACTTACCTCAGAGCGTTATTAGGCGATTTAATATTGTTTACGAAATTCCTGAGCTAAACAAAACGACTAAAGAAAAAATGATTGGCAAATATGTTAAAGGTTTGAGTGTTGGTAATAGTTTTATTAGCAAATTAGCTGCTCAACAAAACTTACTGCCAGCTCATATTGCTAAGGCTGTACATGTAGCGAGATTATGTGGATTTAAAGCACAAACCGCGCGTGAATGCATAGCAGAGAATATTCAAGATACTTTAACTGCATGCGGCTTTTCGGCTCACGAATTAACTTATCAAGCAGCGCAAAAGTTTAATCCTAAAATGGTGAATATAGAGTCTGAGTATGCATCACTCGAACAGGTTGAAGAGGCTGTAATTGAATATTCGAGTTCACGCACTCTGCTAACGGGCCCGCCAGGTACCGGTAAAACAGCCTTTGTAAATTATTTATGCGAAAAAGCTGATTTTAAACTTATTTCAGTTAAAGCATCTGACTTATTAAGCAAGTGGGTTGGCGAAAGTGAGCAAAACATTGCTCAACTATTCAAACAAGCTACACAAGAAAGAAGTGCAATATTTATTGATGAGGCAGATAGCTTGCTATGTAGCCGTGAACAAGCGAAGGCTCATTGGGAAGTGCAAACAGTTAATGAATTACTATGTCATATGGAGCAATTTCAACTCCCACTTTTTGCTGCGACTAACTTTGCTAAAAATTTAGATAAAGCGGTAATGAGGCGATTTGATTTTAATTTAAGTTTGACCTATTTAACTCCGCTACAGGCTAAGCAATTATTTAAAGATACATTAGGCCCAGGAGTGTTAAATAAGCACTTAATGCATGAGTTATTCCAGCTTACAAAGCTCACACCTGGTGACTTCGCGATTGTAAAAAGGCAAATGAAGTTTTCAAAAAAGCGAATGACTCAAGAACGAATGTTATCGGTTTTACAAGAGCAAAACGATCTTAAAGGAGGCGGTAAACAAAAAATTGGGTTTGTTTGAGGTCTAACACAATAAAGTACTGACTTATTAAAGTTTTGTAGTCATATCATATACGCTAGGTTACATATGTTACTTAGAGATAATGCTCGGCTATTATCTACCAAGTATATGATTATCATAAAGAATGGATTTAAACATGAAATTTTCAAAATTAGTAAAAGAGCAACTCGGTTGTTATGTATATGGGTTAATTGACCCAAGTAATGATAAGATTTTTTATGTAGGAAAGGCGTCTCACAATAACAGAGCTTTTGATCATCTAAAAGAAATAGGTAAAGAGTCTGATAAAGCAAGAAAAATAGCAGAAATTAGAGCTGTTAATGAAGAGCCCAGAGTTGAAATATTAAGATATGGATTAGATGAACAAACAGCTTTTGAAGTTGAGGCAGCTATCGTTGATGCATTGGGTTTAGAGAATCTGACAAATGTGGTCAGAGGGCATGGGGTAGTTAAAGGGCGCCTAACAATTGAAGAGCTTGAAAGATTACATTCGGTGAAGCCAGTTCTAGTTGATGATATTAAAGAAAAGTGTATTTTATTTTATATAAATCAAACATATTCACCCACATTGTCCGAACCTGAGATGTATGATATGACTCGACAGTTTTGGCATGGTGTATCAGTGGAAACTAGAGAAAAAAATGAGTACAACATAGCATTAGCAGTAGTCGATGGGGTTGTAATCCAAGTTTATAAAATTGAGGCTTGGTTTGAAGCTGGCTCTACTCTTTCTACTAGAGCGAATAAAGGGAAGCCAAATAGATGGGAGTTTGTAGGCCAAGCTCAGGATGAGCATCATCTTCGCGGACGGTTGTTAGTTGACAGTGATGGTTATCCGATACCGTCAATGCAGCAAGGTTATAGTTATTTACCAAGAAAGTAGTTAAATAATTTAATGAACTCACACCGCCATTTATCAATTTTAGAGCTTGTGCCAATAGCACCAAGCTCTATCTCGACCCAACAGTTGCAGCAAAAATTGCTTGAACGTGACTTTGATATTTCAATTCGTATGCTGCAACGCGATCTACAATCACTTTACGAGCAAGGTTGCTTTGGGCTTGAAAAAGATAGCCGCAGTAAGCCCTATGGCTGGTCTATCAATGCGCAGTGGCGAAGTAGCAACTCAAGAGTAATGAGTACCGAAGTGGCTGAGCATTATTTATTACTAGAGCAGTTACTACCACAATCTATACCGAGCGATGTTAAACGCTCGGTACATATTAAAGCAGAACAAGCGCTTAAACGTGTTAATGGGCATGTGCCTGACTGGCTTGCAACCCTGCCTAAACCGTCGTTAAAAGTGAATATTGATAGCAAATTAGTTGCGCAAATTGAGCATGCGATTAAGCATAAGCGTGCTGTGAGCGCTGAGCTTTATAGAGTGCTGTACGATGAGGCACATTGGTTAAAGTTTGCTGAATTAAGCTTTTATAACTTAGTTGAGCAAGGTGGCGTGTTGATGGCGCAGTTTATGGTGGGGTCGCTTCACGATAAGTGTTACCAGATGCCGGTTTATCGCATTCGCAATGTTCATATCCTGCAAAAAACACGACGTGAGCCAAGTGCTGAGCAGTTAAAGTCGTTACGCAGTGCGATTAATAAAGGTATGAAGCAAGAAGCGATTGAGTTAATTGTAAAAGTACCCAGCCACTCGGCGGTTAATCAAGGGTTTATTGAGCTTGGTGAGCTGACTGACAAGCAACATATTGATGAAAAAAATGTATTACTTACCTATCAAACTATTGATACCGAGCAATTAACCGATGAGCTATTTAAATGTGCTCATTGGCTGGAAGTTATTAAACCTGAGCGCATTAGAAAAAGAATTACCACAAAGCTTAAAGCGGCTGCTAGTAACTATCAATAACGCTAATTAATTTGAGTGCGTCAATTTTTGACGCACCTATTTGTTATGCTCCTTTAAAAGTTAAGGAGGTATTATGTTTCAATTAATTCAGCAAAATGATGGTTTATCGATTGGTGTATTTGGCATTGGTGGGTGTGGCTGTAATACGCTTAACAGTATTTTTGAACAACGCGAGTCTGAGCAGGCGCACTTGTACAGCGTTAATACCGACAAAGTAGTGCTTGAGCATACACAGAGTGATGAAGCAGTACTGATAGGTGCAGAGCTCACTCATGGGTATGGTGCAGGAGCCGACCCTAAAGTTGGGCTGCAAGCGGCGGAAGAGAGTAAAGAGCAGCTTTTAACGCTTATTAATGGCTGCGATATAATTCTGTGTGCAACAGGGTTGGGTGGCGGTACTGGGACTGGCGCTAGCCCGTATATTGCAGAGCTTGCTAGTGAGCAAGGTAAGCCCATTATATTTGTTGCTACACTGCCATTTAGTAGTGAAGGACAGTTTAGAAATAATATAGCGCAAGCAGGTTTAAATGAGCTTAAAGAGCATGCTAATGCGGTTATTACGCTCCCTAACGATCAACTTATTGAAGTGCTTGGTAACGATATAGGATTATTTGATGCGTTTAAACACTCAAACCAAATACTCCACTCACTGATAAAATCACTCATCGATATGCTTTGTTTTCAAGGGCTTATAAATGTTGATTTAAATGACTTTGCTAAAATTATGGATTGCCAGGGTGATGCAGTCCTAGGTGTTGGTAAATGTGATGAAGAAAGCGAGCTTACGACTGCATTGGATAGTGCACTCAATAACCCGTTAGTTAATCAGGTAGATATGTCATCAAGTACGGGTGTAATAATACAAGTAAATTGCAAAGATGAAATTTCACTCGGTAGTTATAACCTCATTACCGATACAGTGCGCCAGCGGGTCAGCCCAAACGCGTTAGTTATTTGTGGTGTTTCTAAAATTGAAAATTTAGCAATGAATTATGAACTGTTGATCATCGCAACCGGTGCAAGCGCTAAGATGATTGTTGAACCTTTCGATAATGCGCCTAGTAGCGAAACCGAACAATCGCCAGCTGCAAGAGCTAAACCTCAAGCTTCTGATATTTTTGACATACCAGCGTTTATACGTAATCAAGCACCAGCTCCTTGTGGAAAATAACTATGTTAGGGCCTGTTGACCTTTCAGGATTAAAATTTGTTCAATCTAGGGGCCATTTAATCGCGGCGCGAGGTTTGTAACCTAGTGGGCTAAGTAAAAACCGAGCAAAGCTTCCGCGTCCTGCTCACGCCCCTTACCTACATCCATGTAGGCAACAAAGAGTAAATGACCCCTAGGCAGAAACCCTTCGGGCAGCGCCTGTTTGGCATTTATGCTACGTTATCGCCTATTTATGGGGAACAACCACACTACATAGGCTCTGTCTTGCCTAATTACCAAACAGACTGCTGCAAATTCAACCTCGAAAGATAAACAGGCCCTAGTTACTGCTTTGAGGGTCTGAATACATTTTTCAGTGAGATAACCCTATGAATGTATATTTAGATGATGAAAGAGAAACACCAACCGGTTGGTTCAGAGCCTATTGGCCTAGTGAAGTGATTAAACTTTTGAAGACTGGTAAAGTAAAGCTGCTTAGCCTTGACCATGATTTAGGGAATGATAATAAAGGCACTGGCTATGACGTTTTACTTTGGATTGAGCAGGCAGTGTTTATTGATGGCTTTGTACCGCCAAAAATAGCCGTTCATTCAGCCAATAGCTCAGCACGAATTAAAATGGAACGCGCAATTACACAAATTAATTTACTGGCTAAAAATCAAAAGGGTTCTAAACGCTGTGATGGCGAGTGGTGAGCTTTGCAAGTAAACAGGAATATTTTTATGAATACGTTATACATTACAGGAGCTGGTGTGAGTGCTGCTAGTGGTATTCCAACTTTTCGTGGTGAGGATGGCTTTTGGACCATTGGCAGTAAAAATTATACACCCATGCAAATGGCAACCCGTGCCATGTATAAAAATAATCCGCGAGAATTTTTAGCTTGGTATTATCATCGCTTTGCTACCTATCGTAATCATGGCCCTAACGAGGTGCATCATTGGCTTAGCGACAAAAACCTAATTACCCAAAATATTGACGGGCTAGACGGCAAATCCGGTAATAAAAATTATATTGCTATTCATGGGCGGCTTGATCAAATGACCTTATTTCATAAAAATGGTCTGGTAAAACCGCAAACAGCACCTTGGGATAAGGTCGATGAAAATCGTTTAAATGACTCATTACTTGAGCTGTTTAACATTGAAAATAATAATCCTAAGGTCAATCGCTCGTTTAAACCCTATGTGCTGCTATTTGATGAATATTACACGGAACTTTACCGTATTACTGAAGCACAACAGCGAATGATTGATGCCGATAAAATGGTGTTTATGGGTACTTCGTTTAGCGTGAACATTACTCAAATGGCGCTGGATATTGCGCGTAATTATGCTATTCCAATTGAAATTGTTGACCCTGATCCAGTTCACGTTATGCATACAAACGTAAGCTATAAAAAAATGACTGCATTGGAGTACATACAGCAACAAGGTTAATTAGGTAAATAGGTTATGTATTGCTGCTGGTATACATAACCTATTATGCGTTATTAATAATCAGTACAACTTACATTATGTTATTGTTGGTATTTAATTCACGCTGGTACTCGTTATTTTAGGTACTTAAATACATTATTAAGAAGACGGTAGCAATGTTAAGTATTTCTCTTGGACCTTTGGTTATTTCCATTTCTCAGTTAATTATTTTTTTAGGGTTAGGCATTTTTTGGGGGCTCACCTATTTATTAACGCGCCAACATCCATTACAAAAAGCGATTTTAGATACGGTTTTTAAAGCAATTGTGGTGGGCTTTTTAGTCTCGCGTTTAGCGTTTGTGTTTACTATGTGGGATGCTTATCAAGGTAATTGGTGGCAGTTTTTTAATATTAGCGACGGTGGTTTTATTGGTTATTATGGTTGGCTCAGCGGCATAGTGGTTTTAGCGTTTTATGCCCGTGGTAAAAAAGCGGTAATGAAACACTACGCTATTGCTGGGTTTGTTGGTTTTTGTTCAATGATTATTCCTAACTTTGCGCTGTCTATTTACCAAACGGGTGTGCAATTACCGCAGTCGGTTGTGCATAATATGCAAGGGCAGCAGGTTAACTTACAAAATTTTAAAGGTAAGCCGGTGGTGATTAACTTTTGGGCGTCGTGGTGTCCGCCGTGTCGAAAAGAAATGCCGGTGCTACAAGCGGCTCAAAAAAATAATCCAAATATTACGGTGGCATTTGTAAACCAAGGTGAAGACTTACACACGGTAAAAGCGTTCCTTGATGAACAGCAACTCGACCTAAATCATGTGTTTTTTGATCAAAGTAGTAATGTGAGTCGCGGATCAGGTGCTGCGGGCTTACCAACTACTTTGTTTTATAATAGCCAAGGTGAGTTAGTTACCAGTCATATGGGAGAGCTTTCTCATGCGAGTTTAGGCTATTATATTCAAGCTATTAGTGATAATAAATAACGGTGTATTGCTGTTTAATCGCGTCATTCCTTTTTATGCCATTTTAAAAAGCAGCTAAATAGCAATTTTGCTGCTTAACTTCCTACCTTTATTTGAGTTGACTATTTTTTGACAAGGTATTCAGTTACTTATCAGTTTGCATTAACAAGCTATTAAGCTTGGTTATGTAAAATACAGCTACTTTTTTCGTACCATCTTTAACTAGTACGATCATCTTTAAGTATTAACTGTATTTTAAATGGAACTGTTAAAACTATGACCGCTCATCGGATAACCCACGCTGTACATCACTCTCTTCCACTTTTTATTAAATCAACGCTGTGCATCTCTATTTTATCTGTGATTAATCATGCATATGCTGATGAAGCAGAAGATAAAACATTAAAAAGCAAAGATATGGAAGTCATTGAGGTGCGTGGTATTCGTTCCAGTATGGCGGCTAATTTAGATATAAAGCGTTTATCGAGCTCTGTGGTTGATGCCATAACAGCAGAAGATATTGGTAAGTTTCCTGATAAAAATGTCGCAGATTCATTACAACGCGTACCAGGGGTAGTGATTGACCGTGACGGAGGCGAGGGCTCATCGGTAAGTATTAGGGGGTTATCATCTGAGCTAACCTTTTCTCAGCTAAATGGTAATTTTATTGCGTCATCACCAGGTGAGCCATCTCGTTCGTTTGATTATGCATTACTGCCCTCAGCCATGATTGAAAGCGTGGAAGTGTATAAATCACCAGAGGCACGTTTAGATGAAGGTGGCGTGGGCGGCACGGTATTAATGCATAGTCGTAAGCCGCTAAGTATGGATGCAAACTCAGGGGTGATTAATATTGAAAGCACTTATGCCGATGTGACTGAAGAGTCTGAGCCCCAAGTAACCGCACTTTATTCTTGGAAGAACGATGCTGATACTTTTGGTGTGTTGTTTGGTTACACCTCACAAAAACGCACTAACCGAACTCTCTCAGGAGGCACAGATGCAAACGTATGGCGCTTTGTCGGTGATAACCCGATAGATACCAATGGCGAGCTGGTTGATAATAATAATCAGTGGGGCTCAATAAGTGATGCTCAGGGTAATAGTTATGACGATGTTTGGTTTCCTCAAGTGGTTCGTGGCTCAATTGTAAACGAATTACGTGAGCGAGAAGGAGTGCAATTTAGCACGCAGTGGCGCCCAACCAGCCGTGTTGAAATTGGCTTTAACTATTTTGGATTTTCACTTGATAAAAATAGAACTGAGTCGGTGATTGATATACCTGAATGGTCTTTAAATCCTGACTTTTTAACCGATGTAAGTTTGGATGAGTCGGGCACTATTATCAATGGGATGCAATTTGATGCAGCTGCGAGTGGCGCAGAGAATGATATGCAACTGCCGTGGATGCGAGGCCGTTATGTGCGTGAAGAGTCGACCTCAGACACCTTTGATTTTAATTTAACCTATGAAGGCGATTATTTTAAAGCCCGTTTTGTGGCGGGCAATACGCGCTCTGAAGGCGGGCCAAAGGAGAGTTGGGAAGCGGCGTATAAAAGTTCAAACGCCGGTGAAAATGAAAGCCGTATAGAAAATGCATCGCAAACAGCGGGTTGGCAAATTAATGAAAACGATATTAGTTTAAATATAGACCCTAATACGCTAGCTAACTTACTAAGTGGTGTGGGCGGTGGGCGTGATCCAGGCTCGTCAAATTCAAGCTTTGTGCGCAGTGAACTCGAAGAAGATTACTATCAAGCTGACTTTGATATTTATACCGATTGGGGTATTTTAAGAACAATTAAAACAGGGGTTAAGTACCGAGAAGCTACGCTGCATCGCGAAACCGGTAATACCTTCTTTTTAGATCCTAATTTTGATATTGCTGCAGCAGAAGCTAGCGAGGGGGGGATCACACGTTTTGATAGTTATCAGTGGAACAACGGTATGCCACTAGCACAAGACGTGTTTATTAACGAAGGTAACATTGCGGGTGGTTTTAATATAAACCAAATGCCCGGGATTGATTGGCAAAAATACCGCGATATTGTGACTAGTCATTATGTGCCGTATACACGCAAAGAAGATAACTTTATTTATGATATTGAAGAGCAAATAGCGGCGTTTTATCTGCAAGGTGACTTTGAGTTTAATAGCGTGCGAGGTAATTTAGGGGTGCGGGTGGTGCGCACTAAAACCATGACATCATCAACCGACCTATATACTTATTTATTAGATCATACCAATGATGACAGCGGCGAGCCGGTAACCGGAGATGATCGATTTGTTGAAGACTATCAACTTATTACTCAAGAGAGTACCGATACTCAAATTCTTCCTAGCTTTAATATTGCATGGGATATAAGTGATGATGTAGTGGTACGAGGCGCGGTTGCTAAAGTGATGTCACGACCTGATTATGCCGATTTAGGCGCACAACAACGCATTACGTTTGTCTCAGATGAGTGGGCAGACGATAGAGCTGAGTTTAATGAAATCCCGGGTTTTAGTGGCAGTGGCGGTAATAAAAACTTAAAGCCATTTGAGTCGGTGCAAGCTGATTTATCTATTGAATATTATTACAGCGAAGGCTCTGCCATTGGTTTAGCACTGTTTCATAAAACTGTTGATAATTTTGTTGTTCCCTTAGTTATTGACGTACAACAAGATTTTGCTGGTAAAGAGGGCATAGTTGAGGCAGGAAATATTACTGTATCGCCATATAGCACAGTAGGTAACGGCACTGATGCCGTATCTAAAGGGGCGGAAGTATTTATACAGCATGCCTTTGATAGTGGTTTTGGTTTTTATGCAAACTACACTTATAACAAAACCAATAAAGCCGATGTAAGTGTAAATGGTGAAGAATTTGGCCAATCACCATTAATAGGCAGTGCTAAGTATCAATACAATACCTCGATATATTATGAGGGAGATGCCTTTAATGTTCGTGCTTCTTATAATAAACGCGGTGAAACCGTGTTGGGTTTAAACAGCGGCTTAAATGTATACCAAGACCCATACGAGCAAGTTGATGTAAATGCTTCGATTAATTTATTAGAGGATTTGAGTTTGACCGCTGCAGTTATTAATTTAACTAAATCTGAGTCGGTAAAGCGCCTAGGCAATGATACAGAGTCTCGGTTATTAAACTCAAGCTATTCGGGAAGACGTTATTATGCGGGCATAAACTACCGTTTTTAAGCTGAGTGTGTTGAGTTTGGGTAAACAAGCTGCTTTGTTGCTGTTTTAGCTTTTTCTTGTAAGTTATTACTTTATAATGAGCGTTATAAAAATTATAGAATTAATAATAACAGGATTGAAATGAGTGATTTAACGGCAATAGCCAACTTATCTATTTTATTAGTTGAGCCTTCTGAAGTTCAGTAAAAGCTAATAAAAAAATCACTGGCTCAGTGCGGTGTTACACAAATTGAAACGGCCAGCACTCAAGAAAACGCGCTGGCTGCTTTATCAAATTATCACCCTGATTTAGTCATTAGCAGCCTGTATTTAAGTGATGGCACAGCTGATTCTTTATTACAGGCAATACGCAGTAATAGTAATACCGAGCAACAAGTGGAACTAGAGCACTTTGATGTGACGCTTCTTAGAGTGCTTGTGGTTGATGACAGCCGTTTTGCGCGAAAACATATAATACGTGTCTTGGCGGGGATGGGAATTCTAGCACCGGTAGAGGCCGAAGACGCTAAACAAGCGATTGAAATGTTAAACAGCCAATCATTTGATTTAATTGTTACAGACTACAATATGCCAGAAATGGATGGTAAAAAATTAGCTGAAACGGTAAGGCAATCGAATGCGTACTCGCCTATTCCAATTCTGATGGTGAGCTTAGAAGCTAACGATACCCATTTAGCTAATATTGCTCAAGCGGGTGTGGATACAATATGTGACAAACCGTTTGAGCCTGCTACGGTGCGCGATTTACTCTTTAAAATCATGAGCTAAAACATAACTATAAAAGCACTTTTTAACTAAAGTGCTTTTAAGTAACGCAATGAAAAATTGAGCAGCTTGGCGGCCGGCAAGGGCTTACTTAAATAAAATCCCTGAGCAATATCGCAGTTTAGCTCGTTGAGTAAATCTAGCTGCTCTTTGGTTTCTACCCCTTCAGCTACTACTTTTATTTCTAGGCTGTGTGACATAGCTATGGCCGCTTTCACTAAATTACAGTCTGCCTTGTTATCTGTTATACCAGTAATAAAGCTGCGGTCAATTTTTAGCACATCAAAAGGGTATTCTCGTAAGTAACTTAATGATGAATACCCTGTGCCAAAGTCGTCCATTGACAGCTTTATGCCCAGCTCATCAATTTGCAATAAGGCATCATGAATTGACGCTTGGCTATTCATCAGCACCCCTTCGGTAATTTCCAGCTCTAAACATTCATTATTAATACTATTTTTATGCAGAGTGTGTTTAATTATATTGACCAGTTCCGGGTCTCTGAATTGGCGCGGTGATAAATTAATCGCCATGGTATAGTTTTGCTTGTTAATTGATTGCCATTCATTTAAAAAGCGTAAGGCTTGTTGAAGAACAAATACACCAATAGGCGCAATTAAGCCGGTTTGCTCTGCAATTGGGATAAACTCATCTGGGGTGATTTCCCCTAACACTATATTATGCCAACGAAGCAAAGCTTCAGCGCCAACGATAGTGTTTGTTTTTACATCTATTTGTGGTTGGTAATAAAGCTCAAATTCATTACGCTCTAGTGCACCATGCATTTGCTCTTCTATTTCAAAGCGGCGGCGCATGGCGACGTTCATTTGTGGGGTGAAAAAAGAGAACGTGTTTCGCCCCATGGTTTTTGCTTGGTACATAGCGGTGTCGGCATTTCGTAACAACACCGAGGCGCAGGTGCCATCCTTAGGGGAAATAGCAATACCAATACTTAATGTCAGTATTAAGTCTCTGCCTACAAGTTTAAATGGTTTCTTAAATGCTTGAAGTAACCGCTCAGCAATCGCTAAAGCATCGCTTTCATCATTTAAATTGGATATTAAAACAATAAACTCATCGCCGCCCAATCGGCCTATTGTGTCATTTTTTTTAAGTGTTTGCTGTAATCTTGCTGCTGCCGCAATTAATAATTTATCCCCCACTTCATGGCCTAAAGAGTCATTTACTTTTTTAAAGTCATCAAGATCTAAAAAGAACACGGCGGCTTTTTCGTGGCTCTTTTGTGCTTCCAGTAATATTTGTGATAAGCGGTCTAGAGATAAAAAGCGATTAGGCAAATCGGTTAAACTATCAAAGTGGGCCTGATGGCGAATTAGTTCAGCGGAGCGGTGTAGTTCGCTAATATCACGAATAATCACCATAATTTGGTTTGTTTTGGGCAATAAACGCAATCTCGCTTCGTAATAAATTACGCCTTCAGGCATGCTTAATTCGTATTCAAAACTGACCATACTGTCTTGTGCTATCGTTTTTTCTATATGAACCTGAAACTTTTGCGCTATTTTTTCAGGTAATACATCCACCATTTTTTTACCAATAAACTGGTTAGGTGAAATATATAAATCGTTTTCATTGTTTGCATGGTAGTCAGTAATAGTGCCATTTTGCTCTAGTACAAAAAATAAATCAGGAATTGCCTCAAATAAAGTTTTGAGCATGGTGGCATTAAATACGGCTTCTGCTTGTGCTTTGTGAACCTCAGACAGATCAATATCAATACAGTACATTTGTTTGGTATTGTACTGATTGGTAAACATAACATGGCTTGAAAATACGGCTACATCATTGCCATTTTTATGTCTGAGTATGAGTTCTGATGCGGGAATTTCAATATCATACTTAATCCAATTACTATGCGCTTTAATAACGGGCTCTCGCATTGGTGCGGGTATAATTAAATTTTCGAGTTTTTTGCCAATGGCTTCTTGGTGTGTATACCCATAAAGCAATTCACTGCCTTTGTTCCAATAAATAACACGTCTTTGCTCATCGTAACCTTGTACTGAGATAGAATCGACAGCATCAAAAAGCTGGTGCAATGGGTCATTTGTAACATATTGATGAGTCGGTATATTATTAGTTTTATTGGGAGCCATTAAATGGGTTCCAGTTATTAAATTACTTTATTTATATAATAGACATAAAATTGTGATTTAGCATGGTAAGCGGCGTTTCAATAAGTGATTTTTTATTGATTGAATAGATAGTGATTTGAATAAAACACAGGTAAGCACTTTTATAGTAAAGGCCAATAAACATTGGCCTTTACATTTTATTATTAGTTGGTGGGCATTAAATAGATTTCGCGTACGCTATTACGCTGATTAGCTTCAATGGCAAACAAAACGGCATCGGCCACGTCTTGAGGGTCGAGCTTATCTGGTTTTGCTTCATCAAAAAATGGTGTATTCACCATGCCTGGGGCTATGGTTGTACATCGGCCATGCCAAGGTTTCATTTCTTCTGCAAGGTTTTGACCAAAGCCATGGGCAAACCATTTAGTCGCACCATAAATAGAGCCGTCAATGGGTCTTCGCCCTGCTGCAGAGCTGGTTAAAATAAAATGTCCTTGGTTTTCACGTAAATGAGGCAAAGTGAGTTTAGCAGTCCAAAGCAATGCTTTAATATTAAGGTCAACCATGGCTGACCACTCATTGGGGTCGCCATTCTCTGTACCAGGTGATGATACACCCATGCCTGCGTTAGCGAATGCTACGTCTAATCGGCCAAATTTTTCAACGCCTTTACTCACTACATTCTCAAGTTCATTAAATTTAGTGGCATCGGCTGAAACGCTAAATGCATTTTCATGGCCTAACTCGTCAACTAGTTTATTGAGTTTATCTTCGCTGCGCGCGGTTAAGATCACTTTGTGGCCATTATTAACTAATGTTTTTGCACTCGCTTCACCTATGCCACTAGAGGCACCTGTAATTAGAACTACTTTTTGTTTCGCCATGATTATTTCTCCTATGTTTACATATTCAAAATGATAAGAACGGTTTAACTAATACGTGCTATTAACTGTACCAGTTCTGGGTTAACGGGGCTTGAATGCAGGTCACTTTACGAATGAATTATTTGGATGATGTTAGGTGAGTGGCTTTAATGGGTTTTTGCAAAGGTGGAGAGTTCGTTTTTGTTATACTTTTTATAAAAAAAGCGCACCTTAAAGTGCGCTATACGTTTATTGTGTTATGTCAAAGCTAACTGAAAGGTCCTCAGTTTGCGGTACACTAATTTGCTTAAGTTGATAAACAGTGAAATCAGTATCTTCTAGCTCTGCATCGTCTATATGTGCGGTGCACGTATAGCCAAGTTGGTAGTCTCCCGGTGTAATGAAAGCAAGCTCAAACTCATATTGGTTATCGTCTTGGTCAAATACAACATTTGCGGTCGCAAGTGGGGCATCTTCTGGGGTTTGCTCATCTATTTCGTATATATCTTTAGGTATTTGAGCATCTGATGAATATAAATATACGGCGTGTCCAAACGTTGAATCTGCAGCAGCAGTGGCGATATTGTCTGTTTCACAGTTATTAATAAGCGCTTGGCTTACTGTGCCTTCAATTTCTTGTGACTCAGAAAGATTTTGTAATCGTACGCCTCTAGGTTTTAAAAAGATCGCCTCATTATTTTGGGGATCGACCAGCGATTTTTTTAGGTCAAATTCTAAAACAAAGTCGTTATCAGTTTGGTTAAGTGTAAAGCCATCGAGTTGTATTTCGCCTACACCATCATTCCCTTTTCTTTTTACCACGAGCGGAGCAATGCTGTCGTCTTCGTATACTACGTGAGATGTAAAACTAAGGTTATTAGTATCGCCATTTATAACCTGAGCGCGGATCCACGAGTATTCGCCTGCTGGCACTTCTTGATCGTCAAGCAGCTCAAAAACATCATCCCCGGTGTAATCGAGCAAATTAACCATTTGTGGTTGAGATGCGTCAGTTTCACTTCGGGTTTCAAAACTAAATTCTTCATCGCCTTGTGTTTTAATAGTGATTGAATCAAACACGACGTTAACCGCTTTTAAACCACTAACCGGCGCATCTGACACACCAAGGCTAAAGGTTGACTTGTCGCTAGATTGTGGCGGTGTTGTGTCATTGTCATCACTTGAAGAGCCACACCCGGCTAATGCAAAAAGAACGGCGCTGCTGACTAATGTTGATTTAAAATTCATGATTTACTCCTTTAGTTTATAAAGCGGATTGTAGAAGGGCTAAGCTGAATTTAGATTGAACTGGTTTTTTGAATAGTTACTTGAAATTAATCTTTATTTTACTTTGCGCATTTTTGAACAAAAGTATGTACGCCATAGGTTAACTAGTTTGTGAGCACAAAGGTTTTAAGTGTGAAAATTTAAGCGAAAAAAAGAAAAACTTTGCCCAATTAATTTGCTGATTTAGGCACACCTTCCCCTTATTTTAATGCTATCGCTTTAAAATTTTTACTATATACTCCCGCCACTTCTTTTGAAGTGTATAGATTTAATTCTTGCTGATAATCAGCCCATAGTTGGAATATGTATGAAAGATAAACTTATTGTGTTTTGGCAAAGCCATTCAGAAACAATCATCACTTTAGGTTACAAAGTGGTATTAGCCTTGGCTATTTTAGTTGCGAGTGCGCTTATTGCGCGTTCAGTAAAAAAAGCGATTAAAAATTCTAAGTCGCCATTAAAAAAAGTAGACGAAACGCTACTGCCGCTTTTATCGAGCATTGCGGGGTATTTAGTTTACATAATTGCTGGGCTGTTTATTTTAGATATTTTTGGCGTTAATACGGCAAGTTTAATAGCGCTAATGGGCGCGGCGGGTTTAGCGATTGGTTTGGCGCTTAAAAACACCTTAAGTAATATTGCCGCTGGCATTATGCTATTAATACTTAGGCCATTTAAAATAGGCGATTTTGTAGATGCGAGCGGTACGCTTGGCACAGTAAACGAAATAAACTTATTTACGACCATTTTTAAAACCACCGACGGCCTTTATATCGCATCGCCTAACGGTAAAGTGTGGGGCGGCAACATTAAAAACTTTACCCGCAACGGTAAAAGGCGCATGGATATAGTGGTGGGAATTTCGTACGCCGACTCTATTGATGTTGGCTTAAATGTACTTAAAGAAGTTGCCGAATCAGAAAGCCGATTACTCGCAGATCCAGCGCCTAAAGTAATGGTTACTTCAATAGGCGAAAGCGCAGTAAATATTCAATTACGTGCATGGGCTGTAAATGGCGATTACTGGCAAACCGTGTGGGATTTAAATAAACGCGTTAAAGAAGCCATAGAAGGCGCGGGGCTGAGTATTCCGTTTCCGCAGCGAACACTACATATATCTGAGTCGATGGCATCGGCAGTAACGGTTAATAACGGTAAATAAAACCTTTAAACACTATTAGCATAAGCACAAATAAAAATAGCGAGCCTTGGCTCGCTATTTTTGTATTAGCTTTTTGCTGACGAGTATTAACCTTCTAATTGAAAGTCGTACACCGAGCCTAAGTTAAGCAGTTGGGTTAGTTCATCCAGTGCTTGGTAGCTTTCGGTAAGTAGGGCTGAATCGGCAAAGTCGCTTGCACCTAGCTTATCCCGGTAGTTACGCTTTGCCCAGTCACAAAGCTGAGTGTATTTAGTATCGGTTAAAATAACCTCTGGGTTTACCGCAGCAAGTTCTTGCTCGTTAAGAGCTACACGTAAACGTAAGCAGGCAGGGCCGCCGCCATTTTGCATACTTTGGCGCAGGTCAAAAAACTGCACTTGGTTTACTGGGTTATCCGCTAAAATCATTTCTTCAATGTAGGCGTTTACTGCGCTATTACGTTGGCACTCTTGTGGCGCTACTAATAGCATTGAGCCATCATCTAGGCTTACTAATTGGCTATTAAACAAGTAACTGCTTACTGCATCGCTAATGCTTACCTTATCAGTAGGTACTTCAATTATGTATAGCTGTTTGCTGCCGGTGTAGGCATCGCGAATTTCTTGCAGGGCATCGTGTTGGTTTAAAAATGCTTGCTGGTGGCAAAGCAATACGTTTGCGTTACCTACTGCAATTACATCGTTATGAAACACGCCTTGGTCTATTACATCTGGATTTTGCTGCAGTAAAATTTGGCTCGATTCTTTTAAATTATGTAATCGGCAAATGGCTTCTGAGGCTTCAAGTGTTTGCCTTGCAGGAAACTTAGCCGGTTTTGGTAATTGGCTGTTAAAGGCACTTGCACCAAATACAAACATTTCTAGGCCTTGCTCGCCGTGGCTGTCGCAAAGTCGGGTGTGGTTAGCGGCCCCTTCGTCGCCAAAAAAGCCCTGATCGGGTAAATGTGTATGGTGTGCAAAGTAGCTATCGTTATTAAACATGGCTTTTAGTAAGCGGGTAGTGGTAGCTGGCTCTAGCGAGCGATGGAACTTATTGTTTAAATTAGCTGAAGTAAAATGCACTTTGCCATCGAGGGTATCTGGCGAAGGTGACACAGTGGCGGCATTGGCGGTCCACATTGCAGAGGCCGAATAACACGCGCGCAATAAAATAGGGTCGGCTTTAAATGCTTTTTGAATAACTTGCGAGTCGTTGCCAGTAAAACCTAGGCGACGTAGTACGTTTAAATCGGGGCGTGCGTGGGGTGCAAACACACCTTGTGTTAAGCCTTTGTCGTGCATGGCTTTCATTTTTTCAAGGCCCTGTAACACAGCTTCTTGTGGGTTTGAAATACTCGCCGCATTGTTTAACGAGGCAACATTACCATACGATAAACCCGCATAGTTGTGAGTAGGGCCAACTAAGCCATCAAAACTTACTTCTAAGGCGTGCATACACGTTCCAATTATATTGTTTTTAGTTACTTAACAATACAACGCAATGGCTGTGCTTGCAAAGTATATAAATACCAAATCTATTGGCTGTAAACTCGCTCTTTGTCGCACGTAGTATGGGTATTACTCGGATCGTTTACCTGCCATACGCTAATGTCTAAACGCCAGAGTAGGTAGAGGGTGTGGTATAGGTTAGCCATGGTATTTTCCTTGAAAGTTTCACTGAACACATTGTTACTGTGGAAGAATTATGCCAACTGTTAAGTAAATATTTTATGAATATAAATCAGGTATTTATTAAACAACTAAAAAATAACTTTTAAACGCTTAGCACCACTTTGGGGCTAAAAGGCCTAAAAGTTGCACCAAAATGCCACGCAGCAGGTGCGTGGCTTGGGTTTTTACGCTGTAATTAGCGACCTACCTTACCTTTTACTAGCGGGTCGAACGACAGCACACTAAATTTTCCTTGGCTGGCATTTTTACCGTTATTTAATACTGGCGAGCGATGTAGCTCATTTACGGTAAAGTATATTTTATGATCGGCGCCATAACTAAAGCCATCTGGCCAGCTTAAGCGCTCGTCTTTAAATAATACTTGGTAGTTACCACTTGGCTTTACTACGCCAATTGCGCCATTGGTTATGTCGGTAACATACACATTGCCGCCGCCATCAACAATAATGCCATCTGACATGGGTTTAGAGCCGTAACGCGTTACTTTACTCTCAAGGGCGCTTGCGCTCAGGCTTTTATTGTTAATATCGCTTGTGGCAATACGGTAAACCGACGTGCCAGACATAGAGCCAAAGTAAAGCCACTGTTCGCTTGGGTCGAGTGTGATTGGGTTTACGCCTAAACGAGCTGGTTGACCGCCTAGTTTCATGGTGCGCCCTTCAATGACCATGTCGATGTTTTCGGCTGTGGTGTATGAGCTATTTTGTAATACTCTGCGCGCCTCACCAGTTTTTAAATTTACGATAATAATAGCGGCTTGGCTGCCTTGTGCGGTGTCGGCAATGTATACAACACCGTGTTTATTATCGATGACTAAATCGTTTAAAAACGAGGTGTCGGTAATGGTGGGTTTAGCTAAGTAAATTATTTTATATAGTTGCTCTTTATTGGTATCCCAACCGACTAAACGCCCAGCATGATCAGGGCCTGATGTATCAAGCATCCATAATACGCCATCGGCTGATACATTTATGCCAAGTACATCGTAAAACCCTTTGCCGTTTTTATACGCGTATGCCCATTCTTCATTAGGGTAGGGTTTGGTGGTGCCATCACTTAATAGCTCCATAATTTTTTGTTTTTGGCCGTAAAAACCATGTACCGATAAAAACTTACGACCCGATGGCGTAATAGCAATGTTACCCGGTGGGTGTTGCGCGCCAAATGTGGCGACTGTTTTTAAATCAGCATTTTGATTAGCGGTATTAGCAAACACACTGCTGGTTAAAAACGCAGCACTGCAGGCTGCAACTAAAAGTAATTTTTTAATCTTGATCATGTTTAAAAGCCTTCTAAAACAAGTTTACCGCGTGAGGTGTGCGATTCTAAAATTTGATGCGCTTTATATAAATTAGCGGTGTTTATTGGGCCTAAATTTTGCCCAAGTGTGGTTTTAAGCGTACCTGAGTCTATCAGCTCACTAATTTCATTAAGTAAGGTGTGCTGCGCTGTTATATCGGGTGTAGTAAATAGCGAGCGGGTAAACATAAATTCCCAATGAACCGATATAGATTTAGGTTTAAATTTTAAAATATCGAACGATGTAGGGTCATCTATTAGCGCAAATTTACCTTGGGGCTTAATGCACTCCACTATTTGGTCTTGGTATTGGTCGGTATGAGTTAATCCAATAACGTAATCAAACTCAGCTAAACCGAGCTCTTTGCGCTGCTCGTTTAAGTTTTTAGAATGATCGAGCACGTGATCGGCGCCTAACTCTTTAAGCCAGGTTACGCTTTGCTCGCGTGATGCAGTACCAACCACATTTAGCCCAGTAAGTTGCTTGGCAAGCTGTACTAAAATAGAACCAACGCCACCTGCGGCGCCAATAACTAAAATAGATTGCTGAGTATTTTGCTTATTTTTAGGCACTTGCAGGCGGTCAAACAGCATTTCGTAGGCGGTAATACTGGTTAGAGGCAGTGCTGCGGCTTGTGCGCCGGTTAATGTTTTAGGCGCACGCCCTACAATGCGCTCGTCAACTAATTGAAATTGCGCATTACTGCCTTGGCGCGATAAATCGCCGGCGTAAAATACACGATCCCCCACATTAAATAACGATA
This sequence comes from Pseudoalteromonas sp. 2CM36K, assembly GCF_023161865.1. Lineage (NCBI taxonomy): Bacteria > Pseudomonadati > Pseudomonadota > Gammaproteobacteria > Alteromonadales > Pseudoalteromonadaceae > Pseudoalteromonas > Pseudoalteromonas sp. 2CM36K. The sequence continues at coordinate 134,412 of NZ_JALNTK010000002.1, read as the reverse complement.
CTGACTCGCCAACGGCTTTTACAATGCCTACGCCGTCCCAACCTAATACTTTGTAGCCTTGTTCCGGCGCTACATTTGCACGTATTTTTGTATCTACTGGGTTTATTGAAATAGCATTTACTTCAATAAGTAGGTCGTGCCCGGTAGCGGTTGGGGTATCAAGCTCAATTTCTTGTATAGAGCTTGCTGTAAGCGTTTTAGTGTTTTTGCTGTATCCAAATGCTTTCATGTGCGTTCCTGATGATTTTAACTAAGTACTTTTAACTTAATAAGTACTATAGCTCAGTTGAAAAATAGAAAAAGACATGAAAAACTAAAGCACTTTCAAATTTTAATTGAAAATATGCGATCATTTAACGATATTCAAACTTTTATAGATGTAGCTAGTTGCGCCAGTATTTCTGAAGCCGCACGGCAAAACGCGCAAACCCCAGCGGCGGTAAGTGCAGCTATTAAGCGCCTAGAAAAAGATTTAGGAAACGTACTGTTTATTCGCTCAACCCGCAGCTTACGCTTAAGTGTGGCAGGAGAGCAGTTTTTAACTTATGCCAAAGATTCACTTTCGCTTATTCAACAAGGGGTAGCCGCAGTGCAAACTGCAGTAGGCGAAGTAACAGGGACACTACAGGTATCGGCCCCGTGTGATTTAGGGCGAAATAAACTAAGTGAATGGCTTAATGAGTTTTTAGCGCAATACCCGAATGTAAAACTTAAACTGCACTTAAGTGACGAAGTAAGCGACATTTATAGCCAATCAATTGATATTGCACTGCGCTTTGGTGTACCAAAAGAGTCGCAGTTAATTGCAGCGCCACTATTTTTAAATAATGCGCGTATTTTAGTGGCCTCTGCTGAATATGTAGCAAAAAATGGATTGCTTACACACCCCCTTAACTTAACGCAGCATACCACCATTACCTTTATGCGTTTTGGTGAAGTGTTTAAAGAGTGGCGTTTTTATAAAAATGGCGCAGTACAAAAAGTACATCTAAATTGCCAACATATAGTAAACGATGGTGAAATGGTGAGGCGCTGGGCGCTAGAGGGCAAAGGCATTGCGTATAAATCGTACTTGGATGTCATTGATAATTTAGCAAGCGGGGAGCTCGTTCATTTATGCCCACAGTGGCAAAGCGATCCGCTACCGCTTTATATGATGTACGCCGACCGACGCCAAATGACTCCGGTGATCACCGCATTTAGGGCGTTTATTCAACAAAAAATAACCGCGTTAGTTGGCTAACTCATCGTCGCTTTTAGTATTTAAATCGTTTACTACTAAATCAAGCAGCTGCATAAGCTGTTTGGCTTGCGTAGGGTCTACACTTTCAAACTTACATAATATATTTTTTGGAATATCAGCGGCTTCGTTTTTAAGGGCTTGCCCACGATGGGTAAGCTGAATTAGGCGCTTGCGCTTGTCGTGCTCGTCTTTAATAACGGCTAACAGAGACTTTTCGGTCATTTTTTTGAGTATTTGGGTCATAGCGCCGCCATCAATAGCGGTTTTATCTATTAGCTGCGCTATGGTTATTTTGTCTTGCTCCCACAGCGCCATCATTACTACATATTGCGGATACGTTAAGTTAAGTGCAGCCAAAGGCTCACGGTAAGCGCGTGCAATGCTATTTGATGCCATATATAACCTATGACACAGCTGATTTTTTAACTTTAATTGCTCAAACGACATACCTAACTCCTAAATACCTTAAATTCAAAAAACATTTTAATTTGCATGCAAAGTATTTGCAATCTCTAATCACTTGCCTTACTATTTTGCATGCAAAATAAATTAATTGATAAACTTTGGAGTTCACTATGAATGTATTACAAAACGTTGCCTACACGGCAAAAGCAACTGCAACCGGTGGCCGTGAAGGTGTAGCTAAATCTGACGATGGCCGTTTAGATGTAAAACTATCAACCCCAAAAGGGCTAGGTGGCGACGACGGACAAGGCACAAACCCAGAGCAATTATTTGCAGCAGGTTATGCTGCCTGTTTTATTGGTGCACTTAAGTTTGTAGCGGGTAGCGAAAAAATTGCCCTGCCAAGTGATACTTACATTAACTCTGAAGTGTCTATTGGTGCGATTGATGCCGGTTTTGGTATTGCTGTAAAGTTGGCTGTATCACTAGGTGATATGGACAAAGCAGCGGCACAAGCCTTGGTAGAGAAAGCACATCAAGTATGTCCATATTCAAATGCAACTCGCGGCAATATTGAAGTAGAGTTGTCGGTTATTTAATTAACCCCTTTATATTGTTTATAAAAACACGCCATGAGTGATCATTGCGTGTTTTTTATTGGGCACATCTCTAAAAAGCCAAACTTGAGTTGACGCGGAAAATAGATAACTTTACCTGTATATATGAAATTTCATATTTTCACTACTCCATATGTCTTTCTTTTCATATATTGTTGTTGTATGCAAAACAAGACTACACTGTATTAATAAACTAAATCCTCTGCATTTTTTTAAATGTATTGCTGATGACACCCGCTTAAAGACAATACTGCTTATTGCGCATGAAGATGAGTTATGTGTATGTGAATTAGTGGCGGCACTTGATGTAAGCCAGCCTAAAATTTCACGGCATTTAGCTGTATTACGTCAATGCGGTTTTCTTGCTGATCGTAAGCAAAATCAATGGGTGTTCTATAGCTTAAATAAATCACTACCTGATTGGGCGAAAGATGTAATTACAAAAACATTACATGCCACCCCTACATTTTATGAGTATCAATTACAGCGTTTAAATGTGATGGGTAAGCGCCCCTGAACTCTGGTTAAGAGATTTACTAACACAATAAATAAATAAAAGATATTTTTATTTATTTATCTCTAGCTAGAGGTTTTTAGTGAAAACAAGGCGAAATTACGTGTCAATAGTCGCCTATTGCAAGTAAATTCAACGCAGTTAGCGCTGAAAGTAGCTGCTTGAGATGGATTTATTATCCGGAGTTCAGGTTAGCTAGCATAACAACGACAACAAGAATGAGTTCAATAGACATCTTCAACGCTGGCGAGAGTGTTTTATCTTCTTGTAACTGAATTTTAGTTTGCTCAACTATTTCAGTGATATTTATGCTGTTTAAATTCATTAAAGCTAGAGCGATAGGGTAATCGCTCTAGCTTGGCATACTGGCAGGATCAGCAAATAGCTAAAAATGATCCTTAGAAAATAGTTTTTCTTGGTGAAGAGTTACATTTTTTGTAGCTTTAATATAGTCTTTGAGGGCTGAAAATACGACTGGTGATTTAATTAACGCCTAAATTTATACCTATATTACTGCAGAGTAAGCGCTACATAATAAAATAATACGACTAAGTGCCATGCTAGAATGGCGAGCGTATTGCGAGTATTATGCAAAGAAGCAATGTTTAGCATTATTTATTCCACATAAGGGGAAATTAATGGCAGCAGTAATATTTTTTGGAACTAAAAATGACCAGTAATAATCAAGCTACAAATAAGCGTAAAAAAAATAATCCGCTTATCGAAATAGTCTTTAATATCATCATCCCTTCAGTCATTTTAATGAAGTTTTCTGGCCCTGAATATTTAGGCAGTGTGGCTGGTTTAATTGTCGCGCTTATATTCCCCATTAGCTATGGGATTTATGATTTTATAAAAGCGGGCTCATTAAACTTCATCTCGCTTTTAGGCTTTTTAAGTACTTTGCTTACCGGTGGTATTGCCTTGTTTGAGCTAAACGTTGAGTGGTTAGCTATAAAAGAAGCAGCTATTCCGGCAATCATTGGTTTTACCGTGTTGATGTCGGGTTTTTTTGGTAAACCCCTGCTAGCCAAACTTTTATTAAACTCACTTTTATTTAAGCTAGATACTATTTACGATGCCTTAGATGCACGAGGCAATACACAAAGCTTTAAACAAAAGATTACTAATGCTAATTACTTATTAGCGCTTACCTTTGTGTTTTCATCTACGATGAATTACATCCTTGCTAAATGGATTGTTACCAGCCCTGCAGGCTCCGTTGAGTTTAACGAACAGCTTGGCGAAATGACGTTACTGAGTTATCCGGTAATTGCTATTCCGTCTATGCTCATGCTCATTGGTATTTTTGTTTATGTAATTAAAGTACTAACTAAATTAACCGGTATGAAGTTTGAAGACATGGTTAATGCTGAATAGGGTTATCCATAATCTATAATAAAAAGCCGTTGTTAAATAATAACACCACTCGTTTAAGAACGAGTGGTGTTTTTTTCGTTTATATCTAACCGGATATTTTTGTGTCTTTGCCAGCACCGCTCGTGGATCGCGAACAGTCACTTTTATTGTTCAAAACAAGGCTTTATTACTAATAATTAATCCATTGACATCAGCATACACCCAATCACCGGTATTAATTGTGGTGTTTAACATATTAACCGGGTGATCTTTGGCACCTAAACCGCGCTTAGTGGTGCAGCGCGGCGTAGCGCCTAGTGCCATCACGGGTAAATCAAGCGTGGCAAGAATTTCAATATCGCGGCAACAACCATTAATAATAATGCCTTGCCAGCCATTTTTTAGGGCTCGCTCTGCAATCATATCGCCAATGAAGGCAAAACGTTTACTAGCAAAGCCATTCACAACCAACACTTTGCCTTCACCATTTTCATGTAATATATTGCCAGCAAACGAGTTATCGTCTGGGCAGGTGACAGTCACTACTTGACCATAAAAGAGAGTTTTATTACCAAAGTGTTGCAAGCCACTGTCAGCGACTTGCACATGGTCGCGATGTTCATCGTATAAATCGGGCGTAGTAAACTGTGTCATTGAGGGCATCCTTGTTTTTTTGTAAAGCCACGTAGGCCAACGGCAGTACATTTAAAGTAGTAATAATGTTTATCGTAGGCTAATTAATCATTCAGGTGTAGCTATTGTTGCAAATTGGCGTATAGATTTTAGTCGCAATATAAGTACTTTTAACGTTTTTTAACGCTTTTTTATAAGTAACTTATGCTGTTACTTAGTTTTATTTTTTGAATAAATTTGATTTTGCCAGAGCATTAGCCAAACGTCTCATTGTTGCGTGCTTTTTCATATGCTACGTTCAATTGTTATTTTAAAATTTGGGCTGTAATAATTGGCCCTATACACACATACAAAAAGAGAAGCGTGCTTTATGATCATCTTTTTTATTTGCCTAACTATTTTAATATTAGGCTATAAGTTTTACAGCCCGTTTGTTGAAAAGCAAGCGGGCATGGATTCAACGGTCGACACACCACAAAAACGCTTTAGCGAAGGTGTTGATTACGTTGCAATTCACCCTGTTCGTGCATTTTTGATTCAATTTTTAAATATAGCAGGCGTAGGCCCCATATTTGGCCCAATATTGGGTGCATTATATGGTCCGGTTGCGCTTGTATGGATTGTGCTTGGTAATGTTTTGGGTGGCGCTGTACACGACTTCTTCTCAGGAGTAATGAGTATAAAAGAAGACGGTAAAAGCTTACCGGAAATAGCTGGGCACTACTACAACGTTGTATTTAAAGGCTTTATGCTTATTTTTACTGCGATGCTACTATTTTTTGTTGGTGTTGTATTTATTATGAGCCCGGCAGGATTATTAAGTAACCTTGATATATTTAAGGATACAATATTTGCAAATAATACCTTTTGGGTTTTGGCCATTTTAGCTTACTACTTTTTAGCCACGTTATTACCCATTGATAAAATCATCACTAAGTTTTACCCTATTTTTGGTTTGTTAATGATCGTAATGACAGTAGCTATTGCGGTATCACTGCTAATAAACGCACCACATTTACCAGTAGCGGGCGACTTTTTAGCATACTTTGAGGCTGATCACGCTCATGACTTCTTAGCACCAAATCCTGATGGACTGCCCACTTGGCCGCTGCTATTTATAACCATTACCTGTGGTGCTATTAGTGGTTTTCACTCAACGCAAGCCCCTATTATTGCCCGTTGTTTAACCAACGAAAAATACGTACGCCCAGTTTATTATGGTGCGATGATGTGTGAAGGCATTGTAGGTTGTGTTTGGGCATTAGCGGGTATTGCTGCATTCCCTGAAGGCTATGCGGGTTTAAAAGCTATGCTTGATCTTGGTGGCCCAGGTTTGGTGGTTAACCATATTGCAAACAGCTACTTAGGTGTATTTGGCGGTATTATGGCAATTATTGCTGTTGCTGTTTTCCCTATTACCTCAGGCGATACGGCGTTTCGTTCACTGCGCTTGACTGTGGTTGATGCGTTTAGTATTCCGCAAAGTTTACGTAATCGTTTATTGCTAGCAATCCCTATTTTAACCATTGCCTACTTTATGACTAAGCTCGATTTCTCTGTGATTTGGCGCTACTTCGCATTCTCAAATATGCTGCTTTCTACTAGTGTGTTGTGGCTTGCGACCAAGTACTTATTTGACCGTGGTACATTCCACTGGATCACTAGTATACCAGCAGTAATCGCTACAGCAGTGACCTTGTCATACATAATGACCGCGGCAATAGGGTTAAACTTATCAAGTGATTTAGGTAAACCGATTGGTGCAGCGGTGGCTGTTATAGGGTTTATTGTATTAGCTGTTGTGCATTCAAAGCATAAAGTGCGTACGGCTTAATAAATCGTAATCTTAAAAATGTAAAAGCGAGCCTTATGAAGGCTCGCTTTTTTTATACTTGATCGCCAATCGCTAAAAAGTGGCTTGTTCGAAGTAGCTGATATCATCTAGGGTTTTACTAATCATCATCGCACCCTCTAATAAGCTCACTGTTTGTATTGCCGCGCGAGCAGGGTTTTCTTCACCATTCGCAGCGTGTGCTTGGGTTAACCAGGCTAAATTTTTATTAAAAAACCGCTGAACTTCAACCCGCACTTTATCAGGTAGGCTGTCGCTTTCTGCGCCGAGCAAGCCACATAAACACATTTTTTTATCAATCACGAGTGCATTTCTAAATAACTGAGTGTAAATATCAATAGGGTTTTTACCGTTTGCTTTGTGTGTCTCTGGTTCACCAAGTACAGCGATAAAGGCATCGGTATATTGATGCGCAAGCTCTGCACCTAAATCAGCTTTAGTTGGAAAGTGATAATGCACACTGGCACTTTTAATACCAACTTCACTGGCCAACTCTCTAAAGCTAAAATTGCTATAGCCACCAAGTCTAACTTTATTTTCTGCTGCTTTTAACAGAGCCGCTTTTTTTGTCATTTTAAACTTCCTTCATATCGCTGCAAAAAATTATCAACCAGTAGGTAGTTATTTTCAAGCTCTTTTATTTTTAGTTTGCAAAGGTCGAGATCTTAATATAAATTACCTATCAGAAGGTAGGTAATTTATTCTTGCCAGTATTAGTTCAAACTGTGGTAAAAATATAAAAAGATAATTATGAAAATTTATGACGTAGAAAACTTTCCTAATCCATTACGTGTACGTATTGCGCTTGCTGAAAAAAAGGCGACTGATAAAGTAGAGTTTGTTGCTGTCGATTTATTAAATGGTGAGCACCGTACTGAGGCTTTTTTAACTAAAAACCCTTAGCAGGCGTACCTGTTTTAGAGCTAGATGATGGAACGTTCATAACAGAAAGCACCGCGATTACTGAATATATTGATACCGCTTTTGCAGGCCCTTCATTAACCGGTGTTAAGGCAAAAGAACGCGTGGTGATTAATATGATGCAAAAGCGTGCGGAGTCTATGGTGCTTGATGCTGTAGCCACTTACTTTTATCATGCAGCGGATGGTTTAGGCCCAGCGCTTGAAACCTATCAAAATGTTGCTTGTGGAGAAAAGCAAGGTGAAAAAGCGCGCCAAGGCTTTGTTTATTTTAATACAGTGTTAGCCAACTCTGCTTATGTTACCGGTGAGAATTTTAGTGTTGCAGATATTACTTTGTACGCCGGTCTGGTGTTTGCAGGCTTTGCAAAAATAGCTATTCCTAGGAGCTATCACATTTAATAGCATGGCAAGAAAAGGTCGCTCAACGTCCAAGCATTGCTGTTTAGATATGGAGTCAAATATGAAAATTGCAGCTGATTTTAGCGAACGTGTTGTTGTACATAGCGAATCGTTAGAATGGATAGCCTCACCGATGGCGGGTGTTGATAGGCGTCCACTTGATAGAGTGGGCGATGAGGTTGCACGCGCAACCAGCATTGTACGTTATGCGCCAAACAGCCATTTTTCTGCTCATACACATACCGGCGGTGAAGAATTTATTGTGCTTGAAGGTGTTTTTCAAGATGAACATGGTGATTTCCCCAAGGGTTCTTATATTCGTAATCCGCCTGAGTCAAAACATACACCAAGCTCTGAAAACGGGTGCGTTATATTTGTAAAATTATGGCAGTTTCAGCCAGAGGACACAGAGCATGTTCGCTTGCAAACTAATACCATGCACGGTGTTCCTCACCCTGAGTTTAGTAATGTAAATGTGGCTTCTCTTTATAAAGATGCCTTTGAAGAGGTGAGTATTTTAGCATTTGCACCTAACAGTGAAATATCGTTAAACGCCTTAGGTGGGGGCGAGCTTTTAGTTCTTGAAGGCTCGCTTGAAGAGCAGGGCGATACATTAGTAAAGCACAGCTGGTTAAGAGTGCCGCTTAACAGCGAAATTAAAGCAACAGCAGGCAGTGAAGGAGCCAGAGTGTGGCTTAAAATCGGTCATTTAACAGATGTTGAAAACCAAATAGCACGGCTTAAAAATGCATAATTAAGCATTTAATTAAAATGGGCACAATAAAAGTATATGTGCCTGTTTTTTGATCTACTTCACTATTGGTTACTAAGCTATCACCTATACTTGATGCTCATATTATTGCGGAGTTCGGGTTATGGTAAATTTAACACACGGCTTATCTATTGGTATTGAGCGCTCTGGTTGCGAGTTTTTTTTAACCTTAAAAGCCATAGGCACACTCACTCATAAAGATTATGAAGTGATCACGCCGATGATAGACTCTGCGCTTGGCGAAGTTAAACATCCTATTGTTAATGTACTCATAGATGGTACTGAGCTTGATGGCTGGGAACTTAGAGCCGCATGGGATGATTTAAAACTTGGCTTAAAACACAACAAAGAGTTTAAAAAAATAGCCATATACGGCAACAAAGACTGGCAATCAACCATCGCTAAATTAGGCAGTTGGTTTGTATCAGGTGAAATTCAATATTTTGAGAACGCCACTGCGGCTTTAGAATGGTTAAAAAGTAATGATGAAGAAGCGGATGCTTAAATAAAGGCCATAATCGGCCTTTATTTTTAAAGTATTTATACCAATTCGCTTAATTAAGTGATCTATTTTGAGGCAGGAAAAACGTGTTGATAGCTAGGCAAAAAGTGTGCTATTTAGTTGTTCAAAATGAGAATTTTTTAACGCAGATAGCGACACGTTTAGCCCCATAAAATGATTAAGTATTATTGCGGATTGGTATTATACCTCTTGAAGTGTAGGTAATGCGGGAAATGCCCCCTTGGCTAAGCAGGCTTTAGAGCCACAGCGCAAACCAAAATTTAAAGCGTGTTTTACTAGATGCTCATTATTAATTTTTTCGATGAGCGGGCTATTTTCATCGGTGTGATTTAAATAATATAACACGCCTGCAATAAACGCATCACCGGCACTGGTAGTATCCACAGCATTAATGATTGGCGCCGATTCGTTTAATATAAACGCCTTATGGTAAACCGTTGCCGGTGCAGGGCCATCGGTTAAAAATACCAATTTAACACCTATATTTAAAATAGATTGTAAGTAATCATCAGGTGCATGCTGTGTTTGCTCAGCTAAAAAGTTCAGCTCATCACGCGATAGCTTAACAATATCGCAATAGGCATAACACGCGTGTACATTGTGTTCAATGTCATTGCTATTTTGCCACAAGCTATAGCGTAAATTTACATCAAAGCTAACGAGTTTATGGTTGTTTTTAGCCAGCTTTAAAGCACACACGGTGGTGTTTGCAATGGCTGGATTGGTTAACGTGTTGGAACAAAAGTGTAGGGTACTCAATTCATCCCATTTGATATGGTTTAAGTGATCACTCGTTAACAGTAAATCGGCGGTATTGTGGCGATAAAAATTAAAGCTGCGTTCACCGGTTTCATCTAAACTCACAATAACTACGGCCGTTTGAGAGTCTTTAATCGTAAATAAGTACTCTGTACTTACTTTATATTGCTCAAGCGATTTACTTAATTGCTTAGCAAAGTAGTCATCACCCATACCGCCACAAAAAGCAGCCTTGCCGCCTAACTTTGCATAACCTACCGCTACATTGGCAGGGGCACCTCCTGCAATGGGCAAATAAGCACTGTTTTGAGAATCTTGTGGCAGCATATCAATAAGTAGCTCGCCGAGGCTAAGTAATTTGGTCATAGTGTAAATCCTAAAAAACCCAGCAGAGCTAGGTCAAAATTCAAGGGAGAATTATTAAAACTAATTAAAGTTAGTGTAACAATCGCTGAAAAACATAGCTTCAGCGTTTGTTACACTAAAGATGGTTAGTTAAACGCGTATTTAAGCGTTATTGATGTTGTGCGGCCATTAATAGTACGGGCGCGAATAATGTTATTATCTGGAATTGAGCCTTCTTCAGCTTCTGTAATACCTACCGTATCGAATAAGTTATTTACATTAAGTGCAATATTAAGGTTTTCAGATAAATCGTAACTTACAAAGCCATTTACTTGAGTGTAACCGTCAAATTTAAGGTCGTTATTGTCTTGAGCGTAAGCATCAGTAGTACCAATAAAGTTGACACCGGCAGCACCTTTATCAAAGCTATAACGAGCCATTAAAGAGTAGATTAAATCAGCTTGGCGGCGTGGCGTATTACCTACCACTTCAGGGGTAAGTGCATCCTTAGCAATTTCTGCATCAGTCCATGTTAAGTTACCACGAAAATCCCATGCATCGATGAAGTAAGTTGATTCAATTTCAATCCCTTTTGCTTCGTACTCACGGTCAAAAAAGGTTTGCGATGTTGCTTCAAAGTTTTGCTCTTCTGTTTCTGCATAAAACGCTGTTGCAAAAACTGAGAGTGAATCAAAACGTTTTTTAACCCCAAATTCATACTGGTTTACTTCATCAACGGCATCTTCATCAGCAACCGAACCATCAGCGCGTACTTTACCAAATAAAAGTCGGTCAGCATTTGCACGGCCACCTTTACTCAATCGTGCAAATGTCGCAAGGCTTGAGTCTATTTGGTAGTTAGCCCCAATTGAATAGGATGCATAATCCCAATCGTAATTTACTGGGCTAGCATTTGCGGTATCAATGCCTGCTACATTTTGTTCAGGAACTGAAATCACTCCATCGCGATTCATATCGACCGTTGAGGTAACGGCACCTGCATAGTTGCCGCGTGCTTCACCACTATCGTAACGAGCACTGGCGTCAATACTTACATCCCCCACTTTTGTTGAAAATGAAACGTACGGGGCGCGGGTATCGTATTCTGTATCGTAATCACGCTGACAACAGTTACCCCAAAAAGGCGTTCCGTATGCATATAAACCATTTTCAGAAAACGCTGTACCATCAGCAGCTGTTACATTTAGTAGCGCCGCATTATCGCCTTTAAGCTCCATTAGGTAAGAGTTCCATAACCATGACATAGCAATATTTTGCGTTGAAGCATAGTAACCAAACGTAACGCTTGTATCATCGTTTAGTGATTTAGTTAGTTTGAAGTCGTTCACAATAGAGTCAAAGTCGTTCATTGTGACGTCAAACGTATGAATACGCATGGCTAAATCGTCATTAAATGCAGCCCCGGTATTTGCATTACTAAGCGTTGCACCTGCGCCGCCAATACTTTGTGCAATAGCAGTCGCGCTGCCTACTTCAGCAGGAATAAGTGAATTAAAGTTACCGCTCACAGAGGATTTACGAAAACGGTTTTCAATACGCCAATCGTTATCTAAGTCAAACACGGCTTCAAAACCCACTGAGTCAACTTGCGGGTTCATACCATCGCGAATATCGCCGCTACTAATTTGATTTTCGCCATTTAAACGTACTGTTTTAGTAAATAATGCCGAATGCGGGGTATCCGATTGTGCGTCAAACCCTGGGATTGAGTCACCATTTGCATACATTGGCATTGGTAAGTAACCCACGCTTTTGTCATCTAAATGTTTGTAATAAAGACGCACGTAACCGTTTTCAAAGTCTTTTGTAAGGTTGGCTTTAATTTGCCCACCTTTATTTGATGTGTAACCCGTTTCACGCGGGCCTTCACCTTGGCGCACAAAACCACCTACATGAAAACGTACGCTATCACTAAGGTAAGTGCCGTATTCAAAGTCTGTACGAATAGTGTCGTAATCAAGGCCCAGTGTTGTAGAAATACTGCCTGATTCGTTTTCACCATTTTTAGAAATAAAGTTAATTATGCCGCCCGGTGCATTACTTGCTGCAGTCGAGGCCGAACCACCACGAATTGATTCGATAGTTTGTACGGTATTATCTAGGCGCATAAATATATCAGCGTTACCAAAAGCAATATCACCGTATTGCATAACGGGTAAACCGTCTTCTTGTAATTGTAAAAACTTAGCACCACCAGAGGCCACAGGTAAGCCGCGTACAGCAATGTTTGCGTTACCTTCACCGCCGGTTGATTCTGAGCGTACGCCCGGAATAATTCTAAACGCTTCAGCAGTTGAACGGGGTGTAGATACTTCAACTTGAGCAAGCGATAGGCTGCTCACTGATGAGCTTGATGCCATAATGGTTGTACGACGTGGTACACCGGTTACAACGATAGTCTCAAGACCTTTGTTAGCTTGCGCTTGTGTGTTTTGCTCTTCTTGTTGTGCATAAACGCCTTGGCTTACAGCCAGCGCTAAAGCACTCATTAAATATAAAGGTGTGTTGTGTGTTGTCATGTGAACGCCTCGTTTTGTGAGCCCGAAGGGGTTGTTATTTTTACTTAATCGATTAAGTAAAAATAACAAATCTTTTACAATAAGCAAATTATTTTATTCTTTATTTGCTGTTTTTTTTACTCATCTATTGATTTATATAGTGTTTTTTTAGCACCCAATTTTTTGATTTACTCAGTTATTAGGTTGCTCTCTTGTAAAGCGCTGGCTGATGGGTCACGGAAATAGTTAAAAAGCATCGCTAAAAATAAAATAATGGCAAAGCCGGTTGCAAGATAAAAACCATAACGTACATGACCAAAGTAATCGCTGATCATACCCATGAACAAGGGTGCTAATGCGGCTGAAAGTGCAGTGAAAAATAATATAACCCCAGCAACTGCGCCATGTTGTTGTACCGGGAAGCACGATATTCCTTTGGAGTTTAAGGTCGGGTAAACCATCGACATAAATAACCCTGAAAGCGGCAATAAACCAACAGCCCAATCAACGCCACCGACTAAAGTACCCACATAACATAATGCGATACCTAAACTTAAGTAAGCCATAACACCTTGCCAGCTATAGCGGTTTAATAACCACACCGCAATAAAACGACCTGCGGCACGCAGTATAAAAAATATGGTGAGTGCATAGGTTGCCAAAAGGGGCCAAGAGCCCGTGTAGTCTTTTAATAATGTCGGCATCCATACATAAATGGCAACCTCGGTTGCAACATAAAGCGCAATGGCGAGCGAAAAGCCAAGCGCGTAGGGGTTTTTTATCATTTTCATGGTGGTAGCAAGTGAAGCGGGCTTTTCAGTGCTTTTAACAACGCTCGGATACTCTGCACGCCACGCTAAAAACGCTAAAATTAAGCACATAATACCGGCAATAATATATAAATAAGTCCAACTTACATTTTGTACCAGTAATACACCAACAAGTGCAGGCCCAACAATGGCACCAATACCAAAAAAGCCTTCTACTTTGTTCATGGTTTTAGTGTGCTCTGCGTTGCTATGAGAAATATCACCTAATAACGCTAAAGCGCCGGTTTTAAATAAGCCAATAGCTAAGCCAATACAGCAAAGCAAAAAAATAAAAAATATAAAGCTGCTACTAATGGCGAATAAAAAGCAACTCGCAGAAAATAGTAATAACCCAAGCATAATCGTTTTTTTACGCCCGAGGCTATCGGCTAAAAAGCCTAAAAATAATCCGCTAAAGGCAATGAGTGCCATAGGCGCATAGTGAAATGCGCTGGCTTGGGTCATGCTTAAACCAAATTCAGTTATGAGCTCGGGAATGATCATGCCAACGGCATCGGAGGTCATGGCAAACATAAAAAACATCATATATGTGAGCCAGCGAATTTGTTGCAACGGATCGCTGCTTACGTGTGTGTGTGATTTTGTCATGTGCTTTTCCTCGTTAAATGCGTTCTTAACACCCAGTAAGTCAGTCAGTTACTGATTATAGTATTAATGTCGCCACGATATTTGTATGTAAAATTTATAAAAATAACTTGTAAATTCGTACGTGCTAGTTAAAGATATATCTTAATCGATTAAGTTTCAACATGGTAATCACACAATGATGAAGAATAAAGTTCAATTGATCACATACGCTGATCGAATTACTGGCCAAGATATAAATGCACTTACCACTCTTTTACATGGCCCATTAGAGGGCGTTTTTGGTGGTGTGCACTTATTGCCATTTTATAACCCAATTGATGGCAGCGATGCAGGCTTTGACCCGATTGATCATAGTGAAGTTGATTCTCGAATCGGTACTTGGGACGACATAAAGGCACTCGGTAAAGACCATGATTTAATGGCTGATCTCATAGTGAACCATGTGTCGGCGCAATCTTTTCAGTTTCAAGATGTACTGGCTAAAGGTAAAGCGTCAGCATTTTGGGATTTATTTTTAACCAAAGAGGACGTGTTCCCCAATGGCATGAGCGAGGCTGAGCAGCAAGCTATTTACCGTCCACGCCCAGGCAGTTGTTTTACGCCAATGAAATGCGGTGATGGTCAAACGTATGATTTTTGGACCACTTTTACCGATAATCAAATTGATATAAACGTAAAAGTAGAGGCAGGAATTGCGTATTTAAATAATGTGCTTACTAAGTTCTCTGCTAACAACGTTAATATTATTCGTTTAGATGCAGCGGGTTATGCCATTAAGCAGGCGGGTACTAATTGTTTTATGCTAGATGAAACATTTGGCTACTTAGATAACTTATCAAAGCAAGCCAACGATTTAGGCATGGAAACCATTGCAGAAATTCATAGCCATTATCAAACACAAGTAGATGTAGCTAAGCGCGTTAATACGGTTTATGACTTTGCGTTGCCACCACTTATTCTACATAGCTTATTTAATAACAATGCGGATGCATTACTCAAATGGCTAAAAATATCGCCGCGTAATTGTTTAACGGTACTAGACACCCATGATGGCATAGGCATAATTGATGCAGGCCCAATGGGCGAAAAACCAGGCTTATTAAATGCAGAGCAAATTGATAACCTAGTAGAAACCATGCATGCAAATAGTAACAATCAAAGCCGCCAAGCAACAGGCGCGGCTGCCAGTAATGTCGATTTATATCAAGTAAACTGTACTTATTACAATGCATTAGGCGCTAATGATTTTGACTATTTGCTGTCGCGCGCAATTCAATTTTTTGCGCCAGGTGTACCGCAAGTTTATTACGGCGGCTTATTTGCCTGTGAAAACGATATGGAACTGTTAGCAAAAACCAATGTTGGCCGTGATATAAATCGCCCATATTTGAACGCGGCTAAAATAGAGCAAGCCCTTAATAAACCGGTAGTAAAAGGGCTCATAGAGCTAATTAAAATGCGTAATGAACATCCCGCATTTGCAGGTGAATTTTCGGCTCAAGGCGGCGCAAGTGTTTGCTGTTTAATGTGGAAGCTTGAACAACAATCAATTTCTTTGAGGATTGACTTTGCAAGCCGTACTGCACTTATTACGCAGCTTAATGGCACTCAAGAAAGCACTCTAAACTTACAAAGTTTATTGGCTTAATAGCTTTATTTGTTGAAAACCAAAAGCCAAGCAGTTTCTGCTTGGCTTTTTTATTTGCTTTATTAACAGTGCTTAGCTACTTGCACCAATATCGAGTGCGTAACCTACTTCATATTGTTTTTCTTCTTTAGAAATAAATAAGTTAGCAGCCATAACGCCCTTTTCTTGGCTATTTTGATGAATTGTAGTGAGGCGAGGTACAAAACGAGCGGCTTCTTCTATGCCATCAAACCCCACAATACGCAGCTCACTGCCTATTTTTATCCCTTGTTTTATGGCTTCTCGCATGGTGGCAAGGGCAATTAAATCGCTCATGCATATAATCACGTTAGGGCGAGGGGAGGCTGTTAATACCTCTTTTGCGGCAATATTTGCAAAGCGCTCACTGCTTTCAGGAATATTCCAAATGCGGTCGTCGGCAACCGTTATATTAGCCTCACTTAAGGCGCGTTGATAGCCACGCAAACGTTGATGCGAAATAGATTGGCCAGTTTCAAATTCGTGATGTTCGTATACCCGGCACAATACATTTTCATCAAGTAATCTTAAGCCTAATATAGCCACTTTATCATCTTGATTATGTAAAACATGTTTGGCTATTTCATAACTGGCTTGCTCGTTATTAACATTAATTGAGGCGTTACGGGCAATGTCAAAATCAACCGTCACCACATGTTTGGAGACTGTTTTTAGTTGCTCTACTAGTGCTTTATTGCGCGGGCGACCATAACAAATAAAACCATCGACAAAATCAACAACGCTGTTGAGGTTGTCACTATTGCCTGAAAACAATAAAACATTAATATTGTTTTTTTCAAGTACCGAGGTTACTCCCCGCATAAAACTGCTCGCAACAGGGTCTGATACCATGTATTCCACGCTATCAGGAAGGACTAATGCAACAATATTAAAGGTGCCACTTCGCAAAGACTGCGCCGCTTTATTAGGGCCATAATACCCCAGCTCTTTGCACGCTTTAAGTATGGCTTCGCGGCGTTTAGCAGAGAGTTGATCCGGGCGATTAAACGCATTTGATACCGTAGCATTAGACACACCTAACTCTTTGGCAATACTCTTTAATGTCCAGCGGGTGGGTTTACTCATCGGTGACTCATTACTACTTACAACATTGCAAACAATCTAGCATATTAGGCTGTTTAATATAACAAAAACTGTTGTGTTAGGTTAGTGGCGACACGCTTTTGGTGCAATACCAAAAGTTTGCTTAAATAAACGGCTAAAATGACTGGCGCTATTAAAACCCAGGTCGTAGCACACCTTGCTTATAGCGTGGCCTTCTAATAAAAGCGTACGGGCCTTTTTAAGCCTAAGTTGTTGTTGCCAAAGCGCAGGGCTTGTACCAAAAGCAAGTTTAAACTGCTGATAAAACTTACTACGGCTCATACAGGTTATTTTGCAAAGGGTGTTTATGTCGAGGTTTTCGCTTAAATGCTCTTCAATATAATGCAGTGCATCACTCACGTTACTTTTTAGGCGTAGTTTATCGCAGTTTGCCAGCAATAAATCACGGCTCTGTTGTTGTAATAAACGGGTGATCAATTCGTTTAACGATAAATCAATCAAGTAGTGTCGCTCAGCGCCTTGCTCACTAAATAAATGCACCATGCGCTCTAATAACTGCTGCGTTTGAGTATTATGTTGGGTATGCACTAAATTAGGGTTGTATTCAAACAAGGCATCGTTTGCAAAATTTTGCTGCATATTAAGCGCATTAGCCACATTGGTTATTTTATCGGTGCTTATTTCAATGGCTAAACAGGTTGTGGGTGCGTTCATAGATGCATGCGGAAAATCAATTAGTACGCCTTGCTCGGGTGCTAATACAAACGATTCATGTGGTAAAAACGCTTTGTGGTATTGACTGCTCTCAACATGCATTATTTTTTTACCACTGAGCATGGCACAAAACAGTAATTCGTTTGAGTGCAACGCCACTTTTTGCGCACTTTTATAGGTATCGTAAATACTTAGCTCAGAGTTATCGGCAGCAAAGGTCACTTTGTTTTCAATCAGTACATCAAGTTGTTGGCGTTTTTTATTTAACTGAGATGTGTGCATGTTCAGCCTTTTTTAATCGTTATAGAGCGTTTTTAATGTGGACTCACAGACAACTTTTTTGGACAGCTAAGCAAGTTTTTAAGCGCTTAATGGTCTAATGTCAATCAATACCGATTAAATATAAAACAAGTTGCTACATTACTCTAACAAATTTCGGCTTAGACTTTTAGCTAACAACAACAAGAGAACACACATATGATTTACGCAAACCCAGGTTCACCAGACGCACTCGTCACATTTAAACAGCAGTATGGTAATTACATTGGCGGCGAGTGGGTTGCCCCAGTCAACGGCCAGTACTTTGATAATATAAGCCCAGTTAATGGCAAGGTGTTTTGTAAAGTACCGCGCTCAGATAAAGACGATATAAACCTTGCACTCGACAAAGCCCATGCAGTAAAAACCCAGTGGGGCACTACCTCAGTCGCCGAGCGCAGCAATATACTATTAAAAATTGCCGACCGTATTGAACAAAACTTGGAGCTACTTGCAGTGGCCGAAACATGGGATAACGGCAAAGCGATTCGTGAAACCCTTGCCGCTGATATTCCACTAGCCGCCGATCACTTTCGTTACTTTGCCGGTTGTTTGCGTGCTCAAGAGGGCAGTATTGGCGAGATAGACGAAACCACGGTGGCGTATCATTTTCATGAGCCTCTAGGCGTTGTAGGGCAAATTATTCCGTGGAACTTCCCATTATTAATGGCCGCATGGAAATTAGCGCCTGCACTTGCAGCAGGTAACTGTGTAATATTAAAACCTGCCGAGCAAACACCTGCCTCAATCTTAGTGTTAATGGAAATTATTGGCGATTTACTCCCAGGAGGTGTTTTAAATGTGGTAAACGGCTTTGGTAAAGAAGCAGGTGAAGCACTGGCAACCAGTACGCGCATTGCTAAAATTGCCTTTACAGGCTCAACCCCTGTGGGCTCACATATTTTAAAATGTGCAGCCGAAAATATTATTCCTTCAACGGTAGAGCTTGGGGGGAAATCACCTAATATCTTCTTTAGCGATGTTATGGAAAAAGACGACTCATACTTAGATAAAGCAATTGAAGGTGCCATTCTTGCCTACTTTAACCAAGGTGAAGTATGTACTTGTCCATCACGCTTGTTCATTCAAGAAGATATTTATGAGCAATTTATAGAACGTATTTTAAAACGTACTAAACAAATTAAACGTGGCAACCCGCTTGATAGCGAAACTATGGTAGGCGCACAAGCCTCTAAAGCCCAGTTTGATAAAATTTTAAGCTACATTGAAATTGGTAAAGAAGAAGGTGCTGAAGTATTAACTGGCGGCCATGTTGAGCAATTAAGCGACGAGCTAAACGGCGGGTATTACATTCAACCTACACTATTAAAAGGACGTAATGACATGCGCGTGTTCCAAGAAGAAATTTTTGGCCCCGTTATTTCAATGTCGACCTTTAAAGACGAAGCCGAAGCACTTGAACTGGCTAACAGCTCAGAATTTGGTTTAGGCGCAGGGGTATGGAGCCGTAATATGAATCGTGCTTATCACTTTGGTCGCAAAATAGAAGCAGGTCGTGTATGGACTAATTGTTACCATATGTACCCAGCACATGCAGCGTTTGGCGGTTATAAAAAGTCTGGTATAGGCCGCGAAACTCACAAACTCGCGCTGGATCATTACCAACAAACTAAAAACTTGCTAGTAAGTTACAGCGAAGATCCGCTTGGCTTTTTTTAATAACGCGTTTTAGTTTAAACAAACAACCTATAAGTAATGAAAGCGCTACATTTTTGTAGCGCTTTGTTTTTAAAACCCAATACCCATCGCATTAAATTAGTGGCTAATTATAACAATAAAGAAATGGCTTATTTGTGAGGCAAAAATCTTAGTGAATTATGCATAAAGAGCGCAAAGAAGCGCTGCGCTGAAAGAATAGGTTAAAGGTTATAGTTAAGGGCTGTTATGACTAGGTGTCATGTTGTTTTCACAAGCTCGCTGCTCGTCACTCGAAGCCCGCTCATTTACTTCTCATTCACTTCTCTCAGTTCAAAAAAATTTAGTGAATTATGCACAAAGAGGGTAAAGAGACGCTGCGCTTTTAGAGGTACAAATAAGTAATCAAATAATAAAGGCAAAAAAATGGTTATAAGCGTTAGCCTATAACCAATAAAGTACACAGGGAGTGTAGGAAGTTCTGTTGTACTCAGTAAACGGTTAGTTACCCATTTACTGTGTGTCATTAAAAGCACTTAATGGCGCTTTTAATCAAATAAAGTGGACTGTAATAAATACTTGTTTTTATAAAAGCAAAGCTAATGCCAGCTTTTAATGTATTGAAATATATGACTATTTATTATTTGTAATTAGAAGCTTTGCATAGTGCAGGTAAATTTTTCTATATTGCAACGGTAAAGGTTACCGACTTTGCAATATAAAAAATGGCAAGGCTTTTTAAAACAGAGGGGAGTTTTAGTATCGCTGATTTAAAAATCAGCGGCTACTTCAAATTCTAAACGTTGATGAGAAATAGGGTGGGTGAAGGCTAAATACTCGGCATGTAAATGTAAGCGCTCTGCCTCTTCACCATAATGAGTATCGCCAACTATCGGGGTATTTAAACCTAATTGATGAGCGCAATGCACCCGTAACTGATGTGTGCGCCCTGTTTTAGGGTATAGCTGCAGTCGGGTGGTGTTGTTTTTGCGCTCCAGTACATGCCATGTTGTTAACGACGGTTTACCGGTTTTATAACACACCATTTGGCGTGGTTTATCATCAAAGTCGAGCACAAGGGGTAAATCAATCACTCCGCTATTCTCAGTGATATTGCCCGCCAATAAAGCAACGTAACGCTTTTCAATTGTGCGTTCAATAAACTGTTTTTGCAGCGTTTTATGCGCGCGCTTATTAAGCGCAATAATTAACAGCCCTGAGGTCGACATATCTAATCGATGCACAATAAGTGGGCCAGAAGCCGCGGGGAACTGAGTTTTAATACGCATGTACACTGAGTCATCAATATTAATCCCTGGCACCGATAAAAATTCAGCGGGTTTGTTTATTACCAGTAAATCATCGTCTTGATAAACAATAGTTAAGTCTTTCCCTTTTGCTGGATTTGTTAGTAATGGGTTTTCTTCAACATTTAAGCCTTTTAGCATATGACCTAAAATGGGTTGGCATTTGCTATAACACGATGGGTAATAATGTAAGTGATGCCTAATTGCTGATTTAGGCGGTGCACCCCACCAAAATTCGGCCATAGCCACTGGTTTTAAATGGTGCTTGTATGCATATTGTAATAATTTAGGGGCGGCGCAATCCCCCGCTCCCGAAGGTGGAGTGTGCTCAGGAAGTTTGGCAAAAATGGCATTCAGATCGGTCACTTCACCGTGTGCATTTAAAAATTGGTATTGAGCAAATAATTTCTTTTGTAGGTTTTTTGAGAGTGTTTTGCGGCGCTTTTTTAATCCGTTAATTTCACCCAGCATAGCTGCTTGGGTTTGCTCAAGCGCTTTAATTTGCGTTTGCCAGTCTTGCTTTAATGCCTGCAGTTGTTTTTTCTCAACAATACTTTGCCCAGCTAAGGTTGTTTTAAGTTGTTCAAAGTCATCGGCATTGAGTTGCTCTTGGCCAGTTTGGCGTTGCTCTTTTCGCTGTTTGCGGGTCACTTGCATGGCTTGTTGTTTGGCTACAAGTTGCTGTTCATAATTTTTACGTGTTGTGGCTAATTGCTGCTCAATGGCTTGATAATCTTCACTGTTTTCTAATGCCGTAATTTGCGCATTAATGGCGTTAATGATTTGGCTTTGCTGACTAAATACAGCATCGTCTATGTGTTTAAGTGCCACATTAGGTGCAAAATTCAGTTGCTCATCTATGCCCGCAATTTGCCCCGAATAGGCGCTAATAAACCCCAGTTTTTGCGCCTGATTTTGAACGACTAGCACACCAAACATTTTACCCGCATCAATATCATCCGTATCTAAAATAGTCTTATCTAGCTTTTTTAATTGCTGTTGTAATTGCTGTGCAGCGGCAACGGCCAAAGGGTGCGGTTTATAATAAAATGGAAATGTAAACTGCTCAGGCAGAGTAAGGGAATCGACGTTTTGATCAAAAACGGTAAAGCAGCTAGCAGGGTTTGACATGGCAGTAAAATTAGCAGTTAACAAAATAATTGCCGAGAGTTTAACATAAGCTGTGCTATGTCACTAAGGATGCGTGCGCGCCAATTTAGACCTATAAAAAAGGCCAACATTTTTATGTTGGCCTTTTAAAATTAAACAGCGTTTATAAGTGCTTATTTATTTGCGTCTTTAACTTCTTTTAACTTAGCAGCATGGTCAATTTCAAACGCAGGCATCTCTTTTTTGCCTTCCATTAAATAGTTGTCCATCCAGCGCATTAAACGCAAGCTGTAGTCGTATTGCGCTGCCACTTTACGGTTACCATGACCTTCACCTGGGTAGTAAACAAGACGTACATCCTTACCTTGCACTTTCATGTAGCGGTAAAGCTCCATAGATTGTGCAGGGTGAACGCGAGGGTCGTCTTTACCATGCATAATAAGCAGAGGTGTTTCAGATTGGCCTGCCCAGTAAATAGGGCTGCGCTCTAAGTACCACTGCCATTTATCCCATGGGTATGAACGCGCATGAACTAGGTTCATTTCGTTAGAAATATCAGTAGTACCAAATTTAGACAGTTGGTTGGTGACACCCACAAACATAACGCTTGCAGCAAAGTGTTTGGTTAGTTTTGTTGCGCCCCACGCCGATGCATAACCACCGTAAGATCCCCCAGTAATACCAACACGTTTAGTGTCTACTAAACCCATATCAACAAGGTGATTTTTAAAGTCAACTAAATCGTCAAATTCTTTACCTGCATAATCGTTTTGGCCTAATTTTGAGTAATCTACGCCTTTTCCTGTAGAGCCTCGGTAGTTAGGATAAAACACCGCATAGCCACGTGCAGCCCCCATTTGACCTGGGCGTGAGTAGTTAGTGACCCAGCCGTCTTTATCATGGCTTTCAGGGCCACCGTGTACCGACATAATAAGTGGGTAGCGTGTGCCTTTTTCATAATCTAATGGGTAAACGAGCACACCATCAAGCTCAACGCCGTCGCGGGCTTTAAGGGTAATGGTTTCTTGCTTGGCAAAGCGTTTATCATTTAACCAGCTATTTGAATCGGTTAAACGTGTTGCTTTATTGCTGCGCACAATAAACACTTCGTTAGGGTGTTTTGCGGTATTACCACGAAGTGCGAGTGTTTTATCTGAATCTGAAACACTTAATTGTGAGGCAATAAATTTACCTTCTTTGACTAATTTTTTATATTTATTAGAGCCCGTTTTAATGCTCGCTACAAAACTTTGCGTGCCTACATTGGCAATAAAGTTAAGTGTATTACGCTTATGCGACCATTCAAAATCAACAACGTGCCCCATAAAGTCAGGTAACCATTCAGTGATTTCAGCGGTTTTAGTGTCAGCAATAAATAAGCGGCCTGTTGCAGGGTCATGCTTATCTTCAGCACCTAAAATAGCAATGTATTTACCATCATGCGACAGCTCTGCATCACCTAGCTTGCCTTCAGTTTTAAACGATAAGGTGACTTTATTGCTAGCAATATCAAACAAATGCCACATAGATTTTGTGTATTTATCATCAATCAATGCGGTAGGCTGAGTTTTAACCAGTAGTTTTTCGCCATTAGCAGCCCAGTTAACATCACTCACGTAATTATCAACGTTGAGTGCGGTGGGGGTAAGTGGCTTATCCGATTTTGCTAAGTCAACAATAAAAAGCTGCTTGTTCTTTAAGCCCATTTCATATACTTCAGCTTTAAAGCCAAGTTTTTTAAGTTCTTTTTCTGACTTGTCTGCTGCAGGCATCGCTAAAATAGCCACCTGTTTGTTGTCTGGGCTTAATTTGTAGCTTGAAATTGATGTGTCTTTTAAAGCAAGAACAGGTTGTGCTTGGCCGCCATCAACAGGTATTTGGTAAAGCGAGGTAAATTTATCGTCTTTTAATTTCGCTAAAAAATAAATTGTTTTACTGTCGTTTGACCATTCTATGCTTTTAATATTAACCGAGCCGGTAATAAAAGGACGTTCAACGCCTTTATCATCAACAACATAAAGCTCACTGTAATTACTGCCGTTCTCATCAACATATAATGTACGCGGTAACGATCGTGTAAACGCAACGTTGTCGCCATCTGGGCTAACACTGGTTTGGATCACAGATTTAATTTTTGGAATGTCTTCAACAGTGATGGCCGATTGCGCAAATGCAACTGAGCTTGAAAGCCCAATTGCCAGCGCTAAGCTAGTTTTTAGCATTGTTATTTCCTTTGCTTTATAAGATTTACCTCATTATAACAATGTGTAACCAATATACTAAAAAATGCGATTAATCCTCAAAAGAGGACGTTAAGTGAAGTGATTCTTGTGCAATACCGCGCATACATTTATAGACTCTTTTTAGGAGGAAGCGCCACGTTTGCAAATATGAGCCCCGCTACAAGCGACATAAATATTAAAAACGTTTGCTGCCCAATATGTTCAGCATAAACAAAGTCTTGGCCTTCAATAAGCGAGTTTAAGCCAATATAAGTTTTACTGCCGGGGACTAGTACAATTAAGCCTTGCATAGCAACAATAGAAGCTGGGGCATTTGCAACGCGATTAAATAAGTTACTAAATACACCGACAGAAAATGCGCCAACAAAGGTACCCAGCGTGTAATCTAAATACATGGCGGAGCCAATACTGGTGCCGTAGGCTATAAATCCTGAAGCAATAGACCAAGCAGCATGTTTAAACTTAGTTCTAAATATCACAATTAAGCTGCTACATAGTAAAAATATAGCTAACCAAGCTGTCCATTTAGGCAGTGGCTCTGGCTGTACAAAATCAGCTTGGCCAAAAATAGCAAAGCCAATAGCAATACCAATAAATGCACCAAAATAAAGTTTAAACAGCAACATAAACGAGTCCATAACGCGTGCTGTGCCAGATACTAAATGCCGCGCTGCGAGTTCAGCTAAACCAAGTGCCAGTGCTAGGCCTGGAATAAACACAATAATGGCCGACAGAACAATTAAACGAATATTAATATGCGTATCTAAATGAACGCTAATGGCACACGCCAGTACCGCTGAAACAATGGCCACTAAGGGCTCTAACATGTGGGCAACGCGCTTGGAACGTGCCGACCACAGCACAAATAAATAAACAACAAAGGTTAATAAACCAGACCACAGCACGTCATTCCAACTGGTACCCATAAGCATTGCAAATGCGCCGCCAGAGGTAGCAAAGGCAATACCTGTAATCACTCTATTGTAAGGGTTTGGGGCATCAAAAATGATATCAAGTTGCTGATCAACTTCTTGCAACGTTAATTCATCATTAAGCATTTTATTAACGAGATCATCGGTATCTGCAAGTGAGCCTAAGTCATGATCGCCAGGGTCTACACGGGCAACATGGGTGTATTCATCTTCGTGGCCATCAGTCCAAATAACAAAGGTAACCGATGTTGGCGACATGACAAACGATGATTTAAGACCGAGGTAAGTCGCCACTTCCATTAAATGAGCTTCTAGGCGATATGCCGGTGTACCGTACTTATGAAGCATTTTACCCAATTTAACGATAAATTTGCGTTTTTCTGTAAACGTTGCGGTTTTCAAATTTGTTTTGAACCAACTATTAAATAACTAAGCTAAAAATATAGGCAATAATGCTAAAATTGCCCAAGTTTATTTGCGGCGATTTTAAACACAAATCGCCGTCTGTCTAGTCATTTCTCACCGTTTTTTTATTTTTTTCTGCTATCCATTGCGACATGTATTGTGTGCTGCGCATGGTGTGATGTTTTAGCATTTGACCGGTGAAATTTTTCATTCTATGGGCCGATAAATTTTGGCTTACTAATTGAATTTTTTCGATTAAATTGTCGCTCAACTGCGCTTTATCATAAAGTGTATGAAGTAACTCATTACCAGCTTTTTGTGCAGCTATAAACTCAGCTTGATTGGTATAAATTGAGACAGCAGCGTTTGCAAATTCTTCTGCATTTTGAGTGATAGCACCAGGCCATGGTAAATGGTTATGCATACCTTCGCTACCTATTGGCGTGGTGACGCTTGGGGTTTGCATGATCATGGCCTCTAAAAGTTTGCCTTTTATGCCAGCACCAAAACGAAGCGGGGCTAAACAAATGCGCGCGCTTTGCATTACTTCATAAGCATCATCTGCCCAGCCTTTAATTAAAAAACCGGTTTTAGGGTTATTGAGTGCGGTGGCTTTAGGTGGCGGGTAAGAGCCATAAATGTGCAGCTCTGCCTGCGGTAGTTGTTTGCGGATAAGCGGCCAAATTTTTTGTAAATACAGTACCGCATCCCAGTTTGGGGCATGCCTGAAGTTGCCAATGGTCATAAAGTGTTGGCGTTGTTCAAACGGTTTAATTGTTTTTGGTAATGCATGTAAATCAACCATAAAGGGTAAATGATGCAATAAATCAGTATCTACATTAAATACCTCATGTAACAAACCCATTTCGAAACTTGAAATAATTAAGCTTAAGTCGCAGCGTAAAATAGCGGCTATTTCACGTTTAGCTATGTCTGAATGTAAATCGCTGGTGGTAAATTCTCGCTCACCTTTATGGGCTTCATGGCGGGCATTGCGCAGGCATTGTAAATCTTCGGTGTCTAAAATTTTAAGTGCATTTGGGCAATGCTTATCTACGCGCCAGCCAAATTGTTCTTCCATCATAAAGCGGTCAAACATTACTATGTCTGGGTTGTAGGCTTTAACGTACTCATCAAAACTATCGCAGTTAAGGGCAATGCTTTGACTGCTTATGCCGTACTCATCTAAATTTACCATGTGTTCGGTGCGCTGTGCTGGGGTAGCAAATTCTACTTGCCAATCTTGCGCTTTAAACGCGGTTAATAACGACATCATGTGCGTACCCGCAGCAGACGAATTGGGCTCTGGCCATACGTAACCAATTACCAGCACTTTTTTCATTACGGTGTTTCTCTAATTTGTAGGTTTACATTTACCAGTGTTTTTACTGGCGCAGTGTTGTTTTGTAGTTGCTCTTGCAGCACTAAAATACTGCGCTTAGCTAGTTCTTAGGTGTTTATATTGGCGCAAGTAAAGGCCGGTTGCATTTGGGTAATATCAGGAATATGCAAGCAGCTTACTGTATTATTTTTTAAGTGCGGAGCCGCTGCTAATACGCCATGGGCAACTATATTGTTTGCGCAAACAACAGCATTTATATACGGCTGATTTACTAAAACTTCATTAAAAAACTGTTTTGCTTGTAATACCGAACTTTCAGCATTTGTTATTACATCGTACTCAGTAACTTTTTTTTGCTCGCATGCGCTTATAAAACCTGCAGCCTGCGCTTTTGACGTTTGGCTGTTATCACCTATAAAAATAAGTGTTATAACATTGTAATGGCTCGCTAGTTTATCGAGCCATTGGGCGCAGGTGTTTGCCACTGGGCATACTATAAAAGCGGCTACGTTATATTCTTTTAGATTGTTTGTTGTATGAGTTTGGCGCTCAACAGAGTTATTACTACTCACAATAACGGTTTGAAAATGCGCGCTATTTAATTGCAGCTCTAGGTGGGCAGCCAGTTCGGCCATTAACGGGTTTGTTGAATCATCAATTACAACAGCCACTAAGTTTGAACGCCCAGAGCGCATAGCCGCTGCATCACGATTATACACATAACCCAGCTCGTCAATAGCTTGTAGCACTTTTTGTTTGCTTTTGTCAGCAACCTTATTACTTTGCGTTAGTACCAGCGATACGGTCGATTTAGACACTCCCGCAAGGTGGACAACATCAAAAATAGTGACCGATTTAGCTTTGTTAGGCATGGTATTTATGCGCGAAGTAGTAAACAAATAGCTGCGTAGTGTAGCGTATTTAATCTATTTAAGTCATCTTTTAACTCTGCAATTTAAAGCTTAATACTTTATGAACAGGTCAAAACGTGATTATATACCTTTTATAATCTTAAAAATAACATAAGGATAAAAACATGAACGCATTTAGGCTCTTAATTGCCTTTATTTGTTGTGTTGTAATAATGCCAAACAGCTATGCTGAGCAAGGTTATCAAACACCATCGCCTGAGCTTGCTGCTGTGGTCGATGCAAAATTAGCACCTACAAGTTTTTTATCGAGCGATGGCCAATGGCTTGCTTTATTTGAGCGTAAACGCGTGGAAACGCTCGATGAGCTTGCCAAAGATGAGCTCAAGCTTGCCGGCATAAAGCTTAACCCTGCTAATTTTTCACGTTCGCGTGTGAGTGCTAAATACAGCGCAATTGAGCTTAAACATGTGCAAAGCGGCACTGTTATTAATATTAATAATTTACCAAGTGGTATTATTCGCTCGCCTAAATGGTCATCTAACAGTAAATATTTAGCGTTTGTTGTAGAGCAACAAAGCCAAGCAAATTTATGGCTATACAGTGTAGAAACTAAACAAGCAAAAATGCTCTCAAGCGCAGCGCTTAATTCTGTTATTACCGCTATGCCTTACCAATGGCTACCCGATGGAAGTGCACTGATTGCCAATTTAGCGGTTAACATAGGTAAACCCGCGCTTAAAAACAGCAGTCAAAATGTTGTGCCAGTTATACAGCAAAGCACTGGCGAAAAAGCGCCAGCGCGTACTTATCAAAACTTATTAACCAGTCCGTTTGATGAAGCACAATTTAAATTCTACGGCCAAGGGCAATTAGCTTACGTAACGCTTGATGGCAATACACAAGCCATTGGCAGCCCTGCATTATTTAAATCGTTTTCGGTATCGCCTGATTCAACCAATATTTTAGTCGCGACCATCGACGAGCCATTTTCGTATCAAGTCCCTTACAGTCGTTTTGCAACTACATGGCAAATATGGGGAATGCGTGGCTATGCATTAGTAGAGCTGGCAAAGCAACCCCTTGCCGACAACATTCCACAAGGCTACGACAGTGTACGCACCGGTCGTCGTGATTTTGAATGGCGCGCGGATCAAGGCGCTGAAGTCATATGGGCCGAGGCGCAAGATGGCGGTGATATGAAAACTGAGGTTGAATATCATGACTACCTTTACAGTTTGCGAGCGCCATTTAAACGCGACCCTAAATTATTTGCCAAAGTAGAGCGTCGTTTTGCTGGCATACAATGGGGTAATGATAATATTGCTATGCTAAGTGATTGGCGTTTTAGTGACCGACAAGTGCGCACTTATGTAATTCAACCACGTAATGCCGATAGTAACCGCGTGCTTTTTTCTGAGCGAAGCTATAACGATGCGTACAAAAACCCAGGTAGCTTTATATACGAGCGTAACGATTTAGGCGCCAACGTTATTAAAATTGTTGGCGGGCGTTATATGTATCTGCGCGGTAACGGCGCGTCTGAGCAAGGTAATATTCCGTTTTTAGACCAGTACGATGTAAAAACGAATAGCAGCAAGCGTTTATGGCAATCACAAGCGCCATACTACGAGCGTGTTCGTGCATTGCTTGACGACGAAGGCGAGCGCTTTATAACTGTGCGAGAGTCTAAAACCGAGCAACCTAACTTTTTTATTCGTGATTTAGATAACGATACTCTTACACAGCTTACTAATTTTGCTCATCCGTACCCAGCATTTAAAGGGGTTACCAAAGAGCAACTACGTTATACCCGTGATGACGGTGTTGAGCTTTCAGGTACGCTTTATTTACCACCAGGTTACGACGTAACCCATGGCCCGTTACCCGTACTTATGTGGGCGTACCCACTTGAATACAAAGATAAAGCCGTAGCATCACAAGTGCGCGAATCGCCATACGAATTTACTTACATTGGCTATTGGGGCCCTATGCCTTACCTTGCTAAAGGTATTGCCGTATTTGACGACCCTAAAATGCCTATTGTAGGTATTGATGGCAGCGAGCCAAACGATAACTTTAGAAAGCAGCTAGTTTCAAGTGCACAAGCTGCAGTCGATGTGCTGGTTGAAAAGGGCATTGCCGATAAAGATAACATTGCTATTGCAGGGCACTCTTACGGTGCGTTTATGGTGGCTAATTTATTAGCACATAGCGATTTATTTAAGGCAGGTATTGCCCGCAGTGGTGCGTATAACCGCACATTGACGCCGTTTGGTTTTCAGGGTGAAGAACGTGATTTTTGGCAAGCACAAAGTGTGTACGCTAACATGTCGCCGTTTTTCCATGCTGAAAAAATTGACGAGCCAATGCTAATGATCCACGGTCAAGAAGATCCTAATTCTGGAACTTTCCCAATGCAAAGTGAGCGCATGTACGCCGCCCTAAAAGGCTTAGGTAAAGACGCTCGCTTAGTAATGCTCCCTTACGAGGCACATGGCTACCGCGCACGTAAAAGCTTATTACATGTACTGTGGGAGCAAGAGCAGTGGCTAGATAAGTACTTATTAAGTGATTCTGTTGAAGAGCCGGTAAATGTTACTACTGAGCAAGTAGCAGAGCCAATACCGATTGCTGAACAATAGTAGATAATAGGTAACCAATAGCGCGGCTACTTTAGCCGCGTTTTTTGCTTTTAATATAGAGAGAAAAAATGATTGATGTAGCTGCACTTGCCGTTTTTATTCCTACCTTCTTTTTTGTGTCTATTACTCCGGGTATGTGCATGACACTGGCCATGACTTTAGGCATGAGTATAGGCGTGCGCCGAACTTTATGGATGATGATTGGCGAGCTGTTAGGGGTCGCAAGTGTTGCTATTGCTGCGGTATTAGGTGTTGCAAGCGTAATGCTAAATTACCCTAATGCGTTCGATATTTTAAAATGGGTAGGCGGTGCATACTTAATTTATATAGGTATAAATATGTGGCGCGCAAAAGGTAAAATGTCGGTTGATACGCATAATACAACAGCCGTGAGCCGATATTCATTATTTTCACAGGGGTTTGTAACCGCCATTGCCAATCCAAAGGGGTGGGCGTTTATGATTTCCTTATTACCTCCTTTTATTAACGTACAATACAGTGTTGCGCCCCAATTAGCGGTGCTGGTGGCCATTATTTTGCTCTCAGAGTTTATCTGTATGATGATTTACGCAACAGGTGGTAAAAGCCTGCGGTTATTTTTAACCAAAGGCAATAACATTCAGTGGATGAATCGTATTGCGGGAAGTTTAATGGTGCTAGTGGGGGTTTGGTTAGCTATAGATTGATAATTAAATCAACCATACTAAATTTGCTGTAATTAGAAAATGAACCTCTTTAGATTTAAAATTACTTTGTAGTCATCATTTCCAAAATAATGCCTAGCTGTAGTTACATTTGTTATTATTTTGCGAAAACTGCGTATAAATTTTGAAATTTCGTGTTGCAATTCATCTTAAATTCAGCAACTATATAAGGGCAATTCAAGGAAGAATGAATTAAGTCAATAGCTTAGCTACATGCTTTCTTGCCTTTTAAACTTATAGGAAATTTCCACATGAAGAAAACCATTCTTTCCGCGCTGATTTTTGCTCCTCTTTTCGCAGGCTGTGTGTCTACTGCAGATAATTCTGGTGACTTAGACCGCAACGCAGTTGTTGCTGAATTAACTACCCGTATGGATACTCTTGGCTATCAATACCCGGTAGATGTTGTGCCTGGTATTAACGAATTTTTAAATGCATCGGCCATGGTGCTAGAGCGCCAATATAAAGTTATGTCGCAGTACCGCACATCGACTGATCAACTTGATGCACGAAAATTCTTATACGCCAATAAAGATGCTTCACCTGAAGAGCTAGAGGCAGCTATTGTAAAGTTTGATGCGGGCGCTAAAAATGAAGACGAAAAGATAGGTCATAAGCTTGCTACTTACAACGAAGCTAATGAAGCGATTTATCAACAAAACGTTGAGCTTGCCACACAGCTAACTATTGAAGCCGCTAAATCTGCACTGTTACTAACAGAGTATCGAAACGAAGTTGCTGCGGCTTTAACACTAAGTGCAGGCAGTAGTGTAATGAGTATGTTCGCAGATGATGAAAATGAAGCTGAGAACCCAAAGGATATTGGTGTCGCATTATTAAAAGCAAAAGATCAACTTGCGTTAGCACTTGAAGCGAATGAAATTATTGAACTTGAACAAGCAACCATAGCATCAATTAACGAGCGGCAGCTTACGCTAGAAGCGAAAAATTAATGAAAACAAGCCTATTTGTCTTGTTACTGGCATTTGTTTGTATTACTTCAGCACAAAGTTGGCCTGCTTGGGTACTTCAGTCTCAACAAAGTGATGAATATATTACAGCTGTAGGTATTGGTGAAAGTCGCTTAGCTGCAAAGCAAGCGGCTCTAGCTGACATAGTAACGCAACTGAGTGTTGATGTAAGTACCGAGCAAGTACAGCTATCAAGCAAGCAAAATACTCAATCAACAGGTTATTTTCAGCAAACTACGTCCCTTAGTAGCTTGCCGTTTACCCTTACGGGCACAGAGGAGCTTAATAGCGCTGAGCAGGCAAA
The DNA here is from genome assembly GCF_023161865.1 of Pseudoalteromonas sp. 2CM36K. Lineage (NCBI taxonomy): Bacteria > Pseudomonadati > Pseudomonadota > Gammaproteobacteria > Alteromonadales > Pseudoalteromonadaceae > Pseudoalteromonas > Pseudoalteromonas sp. 2CM36K. The sequence continues at coordinate 101,880 of NZ_JALNTK010000002.1, read as the reverse complement.
TTTGTTTGCCCTACAACTCGGTGTGAAAAAATCAGTCATTGTTAACACGGTAAAAGCTGATTTGTCAGTGTTATTCCGCGTGTCACCGAGCGACAAAAATAGTGAACAACGCTTTATTTGGGCATTGCAGTATAGTGGTTTACTCAGTGATGCAACAAAAAAGCTCGCGGTACTTGAGTACTTGTCAGGGGCTCAACCTTTAATTAGAACTCGCTTAAATACCTTATTAACGGATCAGTCAAGCGCGCTAAATGACGTTGCATGCGATGTGGTTGGTGCACTGAGCGCCCATGAAATCAAGTCGGCTTTAAACGATGCCCTACCCCACAGTGGTAATACTCAATTGTGGATGCGCCCGCAATTACGCTGGTACTATGCTAACAGTAAAAATAGCCACAGCGCAAAAGCGATTTTATCTTTAGCACTTACCCGCAGTAGTAGCCCATTCAAGGTGTTATTACAACACGATTTACACGCCCAAGAAACGGGGGCAACAACGAATGCTGCGAAACAAAAAGTGATTCAAAATTTAGTTCAACAACTTAAAGCGCCACCTAGTACATGGCTGTTCGATATTTAGGAATAATAATGAAACTCATAAAAAAAATTACCCTTTCAGCAATCACTGTCGCTTTATTAGCGGGTTGTCAGACAAAGCCGGGTAGTAGCACACAAGTGGCCAAAGTAAGTAATCGTGCCTCTAACGCGCAAGTGGCTAAAAGCGCCTACGACTTTAAAGACCACGATATTACTATTCCTGCTTATTTTGATACTCAAGGGCTAGAGCGCTGTACGTTTGATGTTAATAACGAAACCGATAGCTGCCCGTTAAAAAAGCCTATCGTACGTATGTATTTTGACCTAGCTCAAGTAACTGGAAGTGGCATTGGCGTAGATGCCATGCGAGAGTTCGATAATAATAACTTACTATTGATGGTTGAAAATCAATTTGCCGGCATTAATCGCTTTAGAATTATTACCCGTGATGACGACACTATTTCAAAAGAGCAGCAAATATTTTTACAGCAACAAGGTGCTAAAGCAGCAGCTAAACGCGCCGAAGTAAAAGCGTTAATGCCGGATTTTATTGTAAAAATAGATTCCCTGAGAACCATTAAAACAGAAGGAGCTTATAGCGATTGGGCAGATTATACCTTAGAGCTCACCACCGGGGTGATTAACCCACAAACTCGCGAAAAGCTTTCACACCCAAATTTGGGTAAAATACGGGTTAAGTCAGAAGACGTACGTGAGCGTTCTGAGCTTCAATTTACCAGATTAAGTGGTCGTTATTATACGGGTTTTCATTATGATGATAGCGCGCATGTAAACGCGGTATTTAATGATATGGGTTCGCGGGGTATTGATATTTTATTAACCCGTATGCTCAGTGAAATGCCTGCCACAGCGCAAGTGTTAGGCATTAAAGGCAACAAAATTAGCCTTGACCGTGGCCAAAATGCTGGCGTATTACCCAATGAAACCATGATTATATTTAGCTACGAAGCAGGTTTTGTTGAGCCATTAGGGGTGGCACATGTTAACCCGTCACGTAATAGTGCTAATGGTGAGATTATTCGCTGGAAAGATTCGAACATGGCTAATAACGTAAAAAATAAAGCCGAGAATGGCATATATCGCCCCGCCAGTGGCGCCAAAATTTTTGCTGTATCGGTAGGCACGCCAGCTAACTTTTTGGAGAGCCGTACATGATAAAAAAGCTTGGTGTTTTAGCACTATGTTCGTTAAGTGCACAAGCACAAGTAGAAGTGCTTGCAGATGGTACATTACAAACACAGGCGTGTGCTTATGGGCGCGGGAGTACCGCTATTACTGGTGCTAAAGCACAAGCCAGTGCAGAGCTGATACGCTTTTTACAAGGGAACAAAAGCCTCACAATGCAAAGTGCGCAGCAGCAGTTAACCACAGATTTAACCGATGACGCGACAAGCCTTTATGAGCAGCAACGTAGTGTAATGCTAGAGGGCTTAAATGCGGGGGCGGTACCATTAAATTACAGCGTGCCAAGACTCAATGGCAATGATACCTGCATGACGGTGAGCCTAAATCCATCAAACTTAGGTGAGCCGGTAGAGCAAAATTGGCAGCAAGCAACGCAAAATATTAGCGTTACGGTGATAGGACAAGGCTGGCAAAAGCAAGGTAAGACTGCGCTCAGCAATGCTGAGCAAGATGCATTACAGCGTGCGGTATCGCAGGTGGTTGGGGTTTGGCTTACACAACAGCATACCCAGTCATCAAGCACCAGCTTAAGTATTAGTGATGATAATGAATCAACTACTATGCAAGAGTTAATTGGCCAGCAACTATCAAGTCATAGCGAAGGGTTGATTAAAGAGTGGCAAACGCTCCAAAGTAAGCAGTTAGAAAATGGCGGGGTGGAAATTACTATTATGGCGGTGGTCGAAAAAGCTCCTTTAATTCAACAAGCTTCGCAATTATTGAGCATGATAGGTTCGCCTCGCGTGCATGTGATTGCACCTGAGCCTTTAAAAACAGAACTTAAAACATGGCTAAATGAGCAAGGTATTGAGGTGGGCGCTGCAGCCAGTTTAGAACTGTATGCTAGGTCTGAGCTAGTTAAGCGAGACAATAACCGACAGCTTCGTTTAATTGTTGATGTGCGTGATTTAGCTGGCAATATTTATGGGAAGTGGCAAAACGACCCTTCGTTAATGGCATTACCTAACGACGAAAATGTTAAGACTGATTTAATGGCTGTGCATTTAGCCAGTGAGTCACAATCGGCAGCATTGCATCGGGCATTAACTGTGGCGTTTACAAAAGTCGTTGCACGAGGCGGTTTAGTCAGAGAGGTATTATTACCGAGTAAAAAGCTTACGCAGCCAGAAAAATTATATGATGTACTTAGCACCTTAGGCGGTGTGAGCGATGTATCGATTCATAAACGTAGTGATTATACTGTAGCAAGCCTTAGGTTTAAAGGTAATACCGGTGAGCTTGCTAATGCGCTCGATCAAGCATTAATGACAATAACAGCAAAAAACCTTTCAAAAATTACAGTCGAAGACGATTTTACACTCAGGTATAAATAAGGATAGATGATGAAATTTAAAGTATTAACATTAGCAATGGTTTTAGCTATGCCTGCGATCGCAGCTGAAGAGTTTAGCCTAACAGACATGATACCTGCTCGCCCTGGCGCACAAGTAGCGGGTGCAGATCAAGCGCAAGTTTCTGGCGATGTAGTGGTTGCAAAAGATACAAATGTTGCGGTTGCTGTAGCTCATCAGGCACTAATTGATGATAACGAAGATGGCATAAAAATGATTCAGGTTGGCAGTGGTACCGGTATTTTATCAATCGGTAGTGCTAGCTATAACACTTACGATAATATGAATGCATCGTTACTTTCTAAACGCGGGGCTTATAATCAAGCTTATTTAATTGCAAAAAAACAATTAATTGAAAACATGAAAGGAGTTGAACATCAATGTGGTAATGTAGTGTCTGCAAGTATGGATTCTATCGATACGGGTGTTGAAAGTACTGTAAATGAACAGACTAATATGCTGGAAGCGTGTAAAGAGTCTGTATCAGGTTCGCTTGCGGGTTTTGTTACTTATGATGTTTACGACAATATTGATGAAAAAGAAGTGCGTGTAAGTTTAATATCTACTCCTAAAACGCGTTCACAAATTAAAGGGAATCGTGGTGCAGTTGCAGTGACTACTGAACCAAATGTTATTTTTCAACAAGTAATTGGTGATGTAAAAAGTGGCGTTTTACCTCCTGTTGGGGCTAAAGTACTAACTAATGCAGACACAGGAGAAGTCATCATATTAGGTTACGGCTCAGCCATTGCTCGTCAAAACCGAAATAAAACGGTTGCCCGTAAACTTAAAGGTGTTGCTAAATCTCAATCGCAAACACGTGCTCGTTCTGCCTTGCTTGCCACTATTCAAGGTGAAAAAGTGTATTGGCAAGGTAGCTTTGATGAAAGCCAAATGGAAGGCACAAAGCAGTTTGAATACGAAGACCCATATTTAAACGATCCTCAACAAGTTAAAATTCTCGAAGAAGACCGCAGTACATTTTTAAATCAATTAAAAACGTCAGACGAGTACTCAACAGTTGCTAAAGGGAAATTACCACCGGGTGTAAGTGTTAAAAGCTTTGCAAGTGATGATGGCTTTTGGCAATACAGTGTTGCGGTTTACGCGCCAAGTCTAGAGGCAACTGCGCGCCAAGCTGCAAAAGAAATGACCGGTAATAATGGACAAACAGTAAACGGTGTCAGTCGCTATGGTCATAAAATTAAAGCCCATGGTGGGTTAAATGAAAAAGCGGCAAATCCTCAGGGGGCATCAGGTAAAGTAGCGAGCGAAGAGGAACTTTAATGCTAGCACCTATTTTAGCGCTTTCATTGGTGGCTTCGGCCACCTTTGACTCAGAGCAAACCATTGAACAGCAAACTGCTTTTTTTAAAACTCAGGCTAATGGACAATACGCCCGAGTAATGGCGTTAAAATCGAGTGCAAAAAATGCGCTTGAGCAGGCATGTAGAAATGCATTGACTCTGCCACAGCGCAGTATTATTAAAAATACTTTAGCTAAAAAGCTTAATATTACTTTGCCAGCATCGGTAAGCTTTATTGACGCTGAAATTACTGACTATAAACAAGAGAAACAGCAAGAATGGTTAACTTGTACCGGCGTTGTAACACCTGCTGCGCAAGATATTAATGAAGCAGGTCTTGCCGTTAGAGCTGCGTGGCAAATAGGAAACCAAAAAGATAAAACAAACTTACGCCCTTTATTACAAGTTGCATTGAATCACCCTACAACGATGTCTGATGCGGTGGCGTTAGTTGCAGATCAATCACCAGAAGAGCAACGTTTAGGCTATCTCGATAAATATTTAAAAGTGAGTGAGTTAAAGATCGATGAAGCTAAGGCGTCAGTTGCACAAACCTGGTTTGTTAATGGTCGTTATAAACAAGTTATTTCGCTAACCCAACAATGCGATAGCATAGACTGTAAGCGGTTAAATTTAGCAGCTCAAACTGCTTTTGATAATCTACCTGCTGATGATTTGAGTAGCTACTTTTAATTTTATAGGGATATAAGAAATGCATTTAAGAGCTAAAATGCTTCTAAAAATAGGCGCATTCGCTTATTTAACAATGAGTTTGCCTAGCATAGCTCAAACGAATGATGAGGCTGAATTTGAAGCTTTTTTAAAAAAGCGTCAAAGTGAATTTAATCAGTTTGAGCAACAACAAAAGCAAGAATTTGACGCATTTGTAACTGCCTGGCGTGATGCGCAAGATGCATATTTAAAACAAATAACGACAAAATGGCAAGATCCAAGTCTGCCAAGCTCAAAAGTGTGGGTAAAATACAGTGGTGATTTAAATAAACGTACCAGTGTAAACTTTGAGAGTGGTGAGGTTGTAGTTGAGCTTTTAAATAGCAAAAACAACGAGCAAGCTGTTGAATATGCAAAACAGCAATTAAATGAGCTTTCTCAAGTCACGGTAGATAAAACACTTGCAAATGATCCCGTTTATATTACTGCTAATAAAACCATTAATAATAAAAGCTTCACTTCTACGGGTAAGCCATTAAATAAAAAAATTCAAAGAAATAAGCCATCAGCAACGGCCCAACCTAAAAAAATAGCTAAGCAAACAGTACTTTCTACAGAGATTGTAGAAGAGGTACTCTCTGCCAAGGCACCTGTTATAACTAAGCAAAAAGACAGAGTAACAATTAGCTATAAGCTGCCTGCTAATACGCTCTCTAACCAAGCAAAACGATACTTACCTGAAGTTCAGCAACAAGCTAAACGTTACAACTTAGATCCCGCATTGTTATTAGCCATCATTCATACCGAATCAAGTTTTAACCCACTAGCTCGTTCCCCAATTCCTGCTTTTGGATTGATGCAAATTGTCCCGACATCAGCGGGTAAAGACGTGAGCAACTTTTTGCAAGGTAAACCGCTATTACTTAGCCCTGAGTATTTATTTCAGGCTGATAATAACGTAGAGGCAGGCAGCACTTATGTGCATATTTTAAGTAATCGTTATTTTAAAAATGTGCGTAATGCGCAATCAAGAATTTACATGAGTATAGCCGCTTATAATACTGGCCCTGGCAACGTAGCCAAAACGCTGAGTGGCTCTAAATCACTTAATCAGGCAAGTATTGCAGCTAATTCAATGTCTGCAGAGAAAATTTATACCTTAATGGTTAACAATTTACCTGCGCAAGAAACCCGTAATTATTTACAAAAAGTGGTAAAACGCACCGCTTATTATCAAAAGCAATTGAAAGGAATTTAAAATGAAAAAGTTTTTACCCGTTATAGCCGCTTTAGCATTAGGTGCGTGTTCAAGCACTGAAAACACACAGTCGGCACCATTAGCAAAAAATGATTCAGTACCAAGTTGGGTGTTATTACCTGTCTCTGATAAAGGTTTAGCATCGTCATCATGCGTTCCTTGGTCTGGCAGTATGTCTACCGATAGAGCGCAAGCTATTGCAGCAGCTCGCGCTGATTTATCTCAGCAAATACAGGTTAAAGCAAGCGTTATGGACAAGCTATATCAACGTAAAGCACAAAGTAATGATGAGCTAAATGTTGGCGGTACTTTTGAGCAAGTAAGCAAACAAGTTGCACAGCAAAGCCTTGTGGGTGCTGTGCCACAAGAAGTGGCATTTGCTAAATTAGACGGGGTAAAGCAGCTTTGTACATTCGTTGTAATGAGCAATACAAAAGAAACATTTAATAACCTTGTAGCTCAATCTGGTAAGCGTTTAGATCCAAGTTCACGTGAAGCGCTCTACGAAGAGTTTAAAGCCCAAAAAGCAATGAAAGATCTTGAAAAAGAGTTAGATAGTTTAAATAACTAATAAAAATTCTAAATTACTAGCTTAGTTTATAACTCCGCTAAGCTAGTATTCTTATACGGAGTTTTAAAGGACTAAAATGAAAGATATATTCTTTTTTGATTCAATGTTAACGCCAAAAATAATTACATTTGTTTACTGGTTAATTTTAATAGGGACTTTGATTTCAGGTCTTACTACAATGTTTGCTAAGTTTGGTGGTGGCGTCATCAGTGGTTTGGCTATCATTGTTGGTGGGGCGATTGGTGCGCGTATCTGGTGTGAGCTGTTAATTGTATTATTTAAAATTCATGAAAATCTTCAAAAAATAGCTAATAAATCAGAATAAATTCAAATTTTCATAAAGTAGTGGCTGCATTGAGTGCCACCACTACTTTTAAGTTTTGATGACCAAATTAACCAAATAAAGTTGATATTGTCAATTAATTCGATATAGGTGACTTTATCATCTATGTTAGAAGTGTTATCTATTTAATGAATACGCCTGCTTTAATAAACTCTGTGCCTGTTGCGCTTAAAAAAACACCTGTTATATACAAAATATTGGTTATGGTCATGATGATCACACTTGTTGGCGGTTCTCTTACTTACATTATGACTTATACAAATGTAGGCATAACTGATCATTTTTATATGGATTGGTTTACCTCGTTTTTAAGTGCTGTACTGGTTATGGCGCCAATAGGTTTAGCAATGACTGCTTTTATGAATGTTTTTGTGACTAAGTTATTACCAACAGCAAGCGAGCTAAATGTAATTTAGTGATTAGTGTTTTATGGCGCTGAACATGGAGTTGTTAATGGCGTTTGTTACCGCTACTAATAATATTGGCTTTGCTAATACTCGCTTATTTTATACAGCGTGGGTAGAGGGGTTATTAGCCGCGCTACCCATTGGTTTAATATTAATGCTTGTTATGTCGGTTACGGTAAAACCTAAAATAGAACGCTTTTTAAAGAGCTAACACTTTGAGCGCTAACGTATTAAAGCAAATAATTTAATACGTTTATAGTGGGCAGATGCATGAAGTAATTAGTTACTTAATTGAGTTTTCTACCGGGCAGCCTTGTTTACGGCATACACCTTCGTTACATAATTTGCATATTTTACGTGCTTCTACCTGCTCGTTTGTTAGGCTGCCAAGTGCTACTTCTATCAAACTTAAAAAGCGTTGTTTTTGTTCATCATTAAAGTTGTTTAGTATTTTAGAGGTGGCTGTTTCTCTGCTGGCTAGTACTAGTTCAACTCTTTGGCTTCCTTTATCCGTTACGCATAAAACAACAGAGCGGGCATCTTTTACTGACTTTCGCCTTTCTACAAATTCTTCTTTTTCAAGTGTATTTATTAATCTAACAGCACCAGAATGCGTTAAGCCTAAAACCTTGCTTAGTACATCAATGGTTTCATTCGGATGATTGTAAATAGTGACCAGTGCCGCTTCGTGGCTTAGGCTTCGCCCGCCTAATTCGGCAATCTGTTTTTCAATGTCATTAGAAACAGAAGTAGCAAACGTGCCGATTAAATTTGATATATATTTTTCATTTTTCATAAATTTAATTATATGTGATTAGATCATATAAATATAGTGACAAATTAAGCCCGTTCGTTTATTGTATGACTCAGTCATGTATATTAACTCGAAATTAGTTAATCTACTTCGAATATTACACAAATTAGATGAGCGAGGATTTACCGCCAGCTCATCAGTTAAATAAAGCGATATAATTAAATGAAAAATGATTCAGAAACATTACGTTATGCAAAAAAGTTTAAAACTGTATTAGATAAAAAAATGGCTTATATAGATGAAGGCGAAGGTGATCCTATTGTTTTTTTACATGGTAACCCTACATCTAGCTTCCTTTGGCGAAACGTTATGCCCTATTTGCAAGGAAAAGGGCGTTTAATTGCTATCGATATGATTGGATTAGGAGATTCGCAAAAGTTAGATAACACCCATGAGGGCAGCTACTCACTTGCTGAAAACAGCAAATACACATTTGCACTTTTAGAAGCGTTGGGTGTAAATAATAACGTTACCTTGGTGCTGCACGATTGGGGTTCAGGCGTTGGTTTTAACTGGGCTAATACACATCGTGATGCTGTAAAAGCAATTGCGTTTATGGAAGCAATTGTTACTGACTTTCCAACATGGGACGATTTTCCTAAAGATTTGCACGGACCCATTGGCACTATGCGCTCAGCTGAGGGTGAAAAAATGGTTCTTGATGACAACTTTTTTATTGAAACAATATTACCAGCGACCATTGCACGCAAATTAACGCAGGCAGAGCATGATGAGTATCGCAGACCCTTTATAAATGCAGGAGAAGATCGCCGTGCAATTTTAGCAGGGCCTCGCCAACTGCCCATTGCTGGAGAGCCTGCCGATACCGTGGCTTTAGTTAAAAGCTATGCGAGCTATTTAGCTAACTCTCACGATATTCCTAAGCTATTTATTAATGCTGAACCGGGTGCTTTTTTAGTTGGTTACGCAAGAGATTTTGTGCGCACATGGCCAAACCTAACTGAGGTAACCGTAAGCGGTATTCACTACATCCAAGAGGATTCACCGCACGAAATAGGTAAAGCTATTTCAGATTGGTTACCAAGATAAAAAAGGGATGTATTAGTAAACCTGAACTTTGGATAATTAATCTATCTCGAGCCGTTATTTTCAGCGTTAACTACCATATATAGGTGACGCTTTTATACAACTAAAAGCGTCATCTATTAACTATTTAAGTAAAAATGGTGCGGTTTTACTCGCCTTTACACTTGCCACTTTTTCGGGGGAACCTTGTGCTACAATTAAGCCGCCTTCATCGCCGGCTCCGGGGCCAATATCAATAACCCAATCACTGTTACTGGCAACTTGCATATCGTGCTCAACCATAATGACGGTGTTGCCCGTATCAACTAAACCATTTAACTGCGCCATTAGCATGGCTACATCTTTAGGGTGTAGGCCGGTAGTTGGTTCATCTAAAATATAAAGCGTATCGCCGCGCTGAGTACGTTGTAGTTCAGTGGCAAGTTTAATGCGCTGGGCTTCACCGCCCGAAAGCTCAGTAGCAGGTTGGCCTAAACGTAAATAGCCAAGGCCTACTTGTAGCAGCGCATTTAGCGCACGTAAAATAGCGGGTTCATCGGCAAAAAAGGTATGCGCAGACTCCACCGTTAAATTAAGTACATCAGCAATAGTTTTATCTTTATAGGTAATCTCGAGTGTTTTTTGGTTGTAGCGCTTGGCGTTACACACAGGGCAAGGCGAATACACGCTAGGTAAAAATAACAGCTCCACGCTTACAAAGCCTACACCTTCGCAATTTTCGCATCGACCCTTTTTAACATTAAACGAAAAACGACCGGCATCGTACTTACGTGCTTTTGCCTCTTTGGTATTGGCAAACAGTTTACGTACGTGATCAAATAAGCCCGTGTAAGTTGCGAGGTTTGAGCGAGGTGTGCGGCCAATGGCTTTTTGATCAACCGTTATTAGTCGCTTTATGTACTCAATGCCCCCAGTTATTTGTCCGCCGGTTGTTATATCGAGTTCTTGCTCGAGTAGCTCGGCTTCATCTATGGGTATTTGTGGCTGCGATTTTTGCCCTAGTGCATCGTAAATCAATTCAACAAGCGCTTGGCTTACTAAGCTTGATTTACCTGAGCCAGATACCCCCGTAACACTTGTAATAACTCCAAGCGGAAATTCTACATTAAGCTTTTGTAAGTTATTACGCTCAACATTTTTAAGCGTAAGCCATGCTTTTGCTGGGCGTTGTTTACTTTGAATTTGAGCTTGCTGAGATTCGTTAATTTTAAATAAGTACTGGCTCGTGTGTGAGCTGCTAATTTGCTTTAAGCCCTCAACAGGGCCGCTATAAACAATATTACCGCCACGGGAGCCCGCATTTGGCCCTACATCAACCACCCAATCGGCGTGGCGAATAACACTTACGTCGTGCTCAACCACAAACACGGAGTTACCAGCAGCTATTAGCTCATCTAGTGCGGCTAATAAGGCTTGGGTATCGGCAGGGTGTAAGCCTGCAGAGGGTTCATCTAACACATACACAACACCAAATAATTTTGAGCGAATTTGCGTTGCAAGTCTTAAGCGTTGTAACTCACCCGGCGATAACGATGGCGTGGTGCGCTCAAGCGATAAATATCCTAAACCAAGTTTGGTAAGTGCTTCTACGCGTTTAAGAATGTCGTCTGCTATACGCTTTGCAACTATGGCTTTTTCGGGGTTTGCTGCGTTACTTTTAGCGGGGTTACTAGCGGCAAACCTTAATTTATCTGCCAGCTCATTAAGCGTTAATTGCGAAATCTCACCTATATCAAGGCCCGCTACTTTAACCGATAACGACTCTTTTTTAAGCTTTTTACCTTCGCACTGCGGGCATTGTGATATTTGCATATACTGCGATACACGCTTTTTTGTGCGTGGGCTTTGCGTACTGGCAAACGATTGTAAAACAAAGCGTTTAGCACTTATAAATGTACCCATGTAACTGGGGCTTTCTTCATTTTTAATAGCGGCTTGGGTTTGCTCAAGCGTGTACTCAGGAAAAACGGGCACTGTGGGTGTGTCGTCGGTAAACAAAATCCAATCACGGGCTTTTTTAGGCAGGGTATTCCACGGTTTATTAATGTCGTAGCCTAGCGAGGTAAGAATACGGCTTAGGTTTTTACCTTGCCAGGCCGGCGGCCATGCTGCAATAGCGCGCTCTTTAATTGATTTAGTAGGGTCGGGCACTAACAGCTCTTCGGTTACGTTAAATACACGGCCAATACCGTGGCATTCTGGACAGGCGCCTTGTGGCGTATTGGGCGAAAACGCATCGGCGTACAGTATGCCTTGCCCATTGGGGTATTCGCCTGCACGAGAGTAAAGCATTCGCAGCGCGTTAGAAATAGTGGTTACACTACCCACCGATGAGCGTACCGAGGGTGCACCACGCTGTTGCTGCAGGGCTACCGCGGGTGGCAGCCCTTCAATTGAATCTACATCAGGCTCGTCTACCTGATCGATTAATCTGCGTGCATAAGGGGATACCGAATCAAGATAACGATGCTGCGATTCGGCAAATAATGTTCCAAAGGCGAGCGATGATTTACCCGAACCTGATATACCGGTAAAAACAACAAGTGAATTACGGGGCAAGTTTACATCCACATTTTTTAAGTTATGAACACGCGCGCCTCGTACTTGAATGCTGTGCTCTGGGTTTAATAAAGCCGATTGTGCATTACTAACCTCGTGTGACTTATTAGATGTGCTTGCCATGTAATTTACTCCTGTTTAATAACCGTGTGTTTATTAACGTGCCGCAAAGTATTAATACTAATGCAGTCTTACTGAATGAGCGCTTAGCTATATGCTTGTTTTGCGTTTACATAACAGAAAAACTACAAGTATAAACTTTAATCAAAGGCAATAACATTAAGTAACTGAAGCGTATTGCGGGGAGTTAAATGATGCAGGTAGGAATTTTGCTTGCAATTAACCAGCTATAAACAAGCCATAGGTTATTTAACCTGAACTTAGGTTATTTAAATAGCTGAAAATGATGCGTTAAGTGCTTTAATTGCGGCTTTTGTTTTTGCTGCTAACGTATCGCGTGCAGGCGTTAGAGCAAATACATCGTAATGGGGAAGTTGCCAATCAGTGCATATTTCTAAAAGTTCTCCTGTAGCTAAGAAATTACGTACTTCAGGCTCAGGCAAAATAGCATAGCCTAACTCATCGAGAACAAATTGAATCACAGTTTGCATATTATTAATGGTAATACGCGCTTTTTGTAGTGTTGTATTTACGCCGCGAGTAAGGTGCGTAAGCGCCGGATCAACAGCTATATGCGCAATGCGGTTATGCGCTTTTAGGTCATCCAGTGTGATTTTTGGTTGCTGTGCTAGTGCATGATTTTTATGAACACACAGTATTAATGGCCAACTAGCGAGCTGGCGTGCAATTAAGTTTGAGTTTTCGAGAGGGCCAATCGCCAGCACTAAATCTATACCTGTTCTGATCATATCAATGGGTTCGTCAGAAAGCGTTAAGTGCACATCTATATCATTAAATTGGCTAATTAAATGCTTTACAGGCTCGCTTAGTAACCCACCTCCAAAACCGACAGGGGCTGCTAGTTTTAATTGCCCACTCGGGCAATTTTGTAAATGTTGTAATTGTTCTGATGTAGCTGTTGCAACGGCAAGCATTTGTAAACAACTTTGATAATACAGTTCACCCGCCTCGGTAAGCGTTAATTCTCGAGGGCTTCGATTAAATAAACTCAAACCTACATCTTGCTCTATTTGTTTTATTTGCTGGCTAATTGCAGAGGTTGTCATTAAAAGGTCAGCGGCAGCTTTACTCATACTTCCCGTTTGTACTGTGCGAACAAATATATTCAGGGTTTTAGTTAACTTATCACTCATACCGTTAAGCCTTACTTAAATTAGCTTTAATAAAAATAACGTTGTGAGAAAGGGAACTTCTCACTATTATCGCAAACGCTAATTATTATCATTTGCACGCTAAATGTCACGGAGAAATATCATGAACACGGTAAGTTGTAAGTTAAGGCCGGTAACTGCATTTATTTTAAGTACTTTTGCAATTGCTAACCCTGCTTTTGCTGATGAAAAAAAACAAGATATGGAAGTAATGGTTGTCACTGCTTCTGGCTACGAACAAATGCTCAAAGAGGCGCCCGCAAGCATTAGTGTTATCGACAGAGCGCAGCTAGAAAAACGCTTTTATCGTGACTTAACCGATGCAATGGCTGATATTCCGGGTGTAATAGTGACCGGCGGAGGCGACAGAAAAGATATTAGCTTGCGTGGTATGGCTAGCCAATACACGCTTATTCTTATTGATGGACAACGCCAAAGCTCAAGAGAAACACGACCTAATAGTGATGGCCCAGGCGTAGAAGGTGCTTGGACGCCGCCAATTTCAGCGATTGAACGTATTGAAGTAATACGTGGCCCTATGTCGTCGTTGTATGGCTCTGATGCTATTGGTGGTGTGATCAATATTATTACTCGTAAAGCGCCAGAGCAGTGGTACGGTGAACTGCGTTTAGACAGCACCATTCAAGAGCAAAGTCAGTCAGGTGATATAAACCAAGCCAGCTTTTTCACTTCTGGAGGCATTATACCAGATCTATTGGGCGTGCAATTGTATGGGCAGTTTTCAAAGCGAAATGAAGATGAGTTTACTGCAGGATTTCGAGGAAAAGAACAAAGTAATGTTAAAGCCAAGTTCACATTAACACCTAATGATAGTCACGAATTAATGTTTGAACTTGGCTCAGCAAAACAAACATTAGATGAAACTCTCGGCAAAACAGTTGCCCCGCTTGCGCCAGGTGAAAACTGTGGTCGACGTGGCTGCCCTGAATCAGCAACTACTGAGTATGAGCAACAAACATACTCTATGTCACACAACGGTTTTTACGACTTTGGCTCGTCGCGTAGTTACATTAAGTACGATAAGTTTGATAATAACTCACGTGAAATGTTTGTCGAAAATACCGACATTCAAACGACATGGAGTTTACCGCTATTTAGTGATCATAACTCTACGTTTGGTGCGACCTATTTAAAAGAGTCATTGGATGATTATACAAGCAATAAAATTAGCGACTTAACCCATGTAGAAAACGAGCAATGGTCAGTTTTTGGTGAAAACGAGTGGGCAGCTACGGATGACTTTAAGCTTACCGCAGGCCTACGTTACGATCATGATGGCAACTTTGCGGGTCATTGGAGCCCACGTTTGTATGGTGTTTATAGCGCATCTAAAGCGATCACCATTAAAGGCGGCATATCAACCGGTTTCCGTGCGCCAATCTACCGCCCAATGGGGACAAGTGAGTCGTGGCGGGAATATTTATGGTAACCCTGACTTAAAGCCTGAGCAATCAGTTAACTATGAAATGGGTGTTTACTATGATTCTGGACGCGATTTAAGCATATCGACAACCGTTTTTTATAATGAATTTGATGACAAAATAACCCGTATAGCTTGCCCATTAACGCAGTGCACAGATGGCCCAAATCAGTTTGGCTCCATGCCAACCACGTACATTAATGTGGATGAAGCCATAACCCAAGGTATTGAGCTATCAGTAGATTACGATATTTCAACTGAAATTGATGTGAGTGCTAGTTATACCTACACCGATTCAGAGCAAAAAACCGGTCAATATAAAGGGAGCCCACTTAATCAGCTACCAAAACATAGTTTACAAACGTCTTTAAATTGGCGTCCAACAGATAAGTTAGGCGGATGGTTACGTGTGCAATATCGTGGAGAAGAAAGCCAGCCTACCACAGGGCCTTCACAAAGTAGTTTAATTGCCCCTGATTATACCATTGCCAATTTAGGTGCTAATTATCAGCTAAGTGACAGCGTTAAACTTGGTGCTGGAATTTACAACTTGCTTGATAAAGAGATCACAGAGCAAGAGTACGGTTATGTTGAAGATG
Source organism: Pseudoalteromonas sp. 2CM36K (assembly GCF_023161865.1). Taxonomy (NCBI): domain Bacteria; kingdom Pseudomonadati; phylum Pseudomonadota; class Gammaproteobacteria; order Alteromonadales; family Pseudoalteromonadaceae; genus Pseudoalteromonas; species Pseudoalteromonas sp. 2CM36K. The sequence continues at coordinate 86,475 of NZ_JALNTK010000002.1, read as the reverse complement.
GCCGTCGTTATTGGGCGTCTTTAGTGTGGCAGTTCTAAACACTTTTTAATAATATAAAGTAAACGAGTACGCTAAACCGTGCTCGTTTTTTGGTTTTATCTCGGCTCTTGTTCAATAATGTTTAAAAAGCAAAAAAGGCGGTTGGCTTTTTAGCTGTAGTCGCTTATTCTAGCTGCGTAATTTAGTCATTAAATGTAACTTTAAAGTTTACTAATAATTTATAACTTTCTTCAATCCCCAAAGGTATGCCTCGTTTGAACCACATAGCAAAACAAAAAGCCAACCCTGTATTTTTAGTAGGTGTCGTTTGAAAATACCTAAACGCTTACAGCCATTAGTTGATGATGGTTTTATTGATGAAGTGATCAGCCGGTTAATGAGCGGTAAAGAGGCCGATGTATTTGTGGTGGCCTGTGGCGATGACATTCGCTGCGCTAAAGTATACAAAGAGGCCAGTAAGCGCAGTTTTAAAAAGGCAGCACAGTACCAAGAAGGGCGAAAAGTACGTGGTGGCCGCCAAGCCCGTGCTATGGGTAAGCGTTCAAGCTATGGCCGCCAATTAGAAGAAGAAATTTGGCAAAATGCTGAGGTTGACGCGCTGTCGCGTTTATCTTTAGCGGGTGTTCGGGTACCGCAAACTTACGGCTGCATTGACGGTGTTTTGTTAATGGAACTAGTAAGCGATGATGAAGGCGATGTTGCACCTCAGCTTGGTGCGGTTGATTTAACCGAGCAACAAGCCATTGAGCAACATACATTAATGATGCACTACATTAAACTCATGCTGTGCGCTGGGATTATTCACGGTGATTTATCGGAGTTTAATGTACTTGTTGATAGCAACGGCCCAGTAATTATTGATTTACCCCAAGCGGTTAACGCCTCTGCCAATAATAGCGCCGAGGCGATGTTTGCCCGTGATGTAAATAACATGCGCCGCTATTATGGCCAATTTGCACCGGCGTTATTACATACGCAATATGCCAAAGAAATGTGGGCACTGTTTGCAGATGCTAACTTAACCCCGCACTCAAAACTCAGTGGCGAATTTGAAGACGATGGCGAAGCTGCAGATGTAGATTCTGTACTTGACGAAATTCAAGCCGCCTTTGATGAAGAGCAAGAGCGTAAAGAACGCATTCGCGACGCCGATGAGCAATAACCTTTAACTTACGTGCTAAGTTTTGTTTATAGTCATAATTATTAGATTAAACTTAGCATGTAGGTATGAGCGATAACCGGGCATTGAGATTGGCAAAAAAAATCGTCGTTAATTAATTAGCTAAATAGCCCTTTGCTCATATATTCATGAAAATGAGCGCTGCGCGCATATTGGTTTATTTAAATTTATCTGAGATTTTAGAAAACTTAGTGATAGTAATACCTTAGGTTATTTGTTAAAACTATATAAGCTAGATAAATGAGCGTTAAGTCGGCAGAAATATGCGCGATGAGCGCACTATTAAATTGTTATGCGGCCCTACGACGCAACCCGTCGCCCATATGGCGCAAGCTGAAAGAATAACGAGCCAAAGGAAAAAATATGCCAAATTTTGATCAAGACTTCGAAGCTACTCGCCTTGCCATGCTTGCCAAGCAATACCCTGAGGTTGTGAAAGAAAATGGCAAAGTGGTTTTCTGTGCGGAAGATAATGAGGCTCGCTTGAGCGGCACTCGTTGGACGGTTGAAGACGAAATTTTTGAGAAGGCTACTGAGTCAGGGTTCAAAGTGCACCTAATTGAATTGCTTGATAATTTTATTCAATATCGGGATCAATGCAGTGAACTACCGAAAAAGGAAGGTGTAGTTCGTTTTGGTGATGGTGGCTTAAATATCGAATGGCTGCCTGACGGGTCTACTGACTTATCCAATAGTTAATTTGAGTTTACTCATGGATAATAAAGAAATTTCCGAAATAATTTGTATTGATGAGTTGATGGCTGCTTGGAAAGAGGCATTCCCGGAGGGCTGGCACTTCAACCACGACGGAGTGATCTCAAAAGAGAATTGGGATAGTAGTGGAAAAAGAGTTTTGTTTGTTTTAAAGGAAACAAATAAAGCCAAGCAGAATGTTGTTACTGCAATCAATAGAGCTATTGACGTTAAGAAAAGCGGATGGTGGCGAGGACAGGTTCTTCGTCGGGTGGGGCGATGGGCTTACGGGATTCAAAATTATGATGGGGTTGTGCCGCCATTCAAAGATGCAAAGCTAAATGAAAAAAACGCAATTAAGAACATTGCATATATAAATATAAGGAAGACTTCTGGGAGTGCTACAACCAATAAGAAGGCGTTTGATACACATGCTAGTGAATTTGCCACTTTTGTTAGAAGGCAAGTTGAGTTGATAAAGCCTGATGTTGTTGTGCTTTGCGGTACATATAGTCAAGTTAAACGCTATATATTCCCCGAGATTAAAAAAGTGAGTGAGCGGGTTCATGTGCATGAGGGGGTTGTCTTTATTAACGCTTTCCACCCTGCCGCAAGGAAAAAATCGGCAATTCTTTACCATCAAGTGCTCGACAATTATCACGCTTACAAAAATCTTTAAAATTTGAGAACTGCGCATAACAAGTTGCTGCACTCGGAAAAATCACTCGCTACGCTCCTGATTTTCCGGTGAGCAAGGCGTTAGCCTTACAAGGAGTATGGTAGTGGAATCAACGTATATTTATATAATTATCGCTTGCTTAGTGATCTGGTTTATCGAGCATAAAGTAAACTTATCTACTTCGCACAAAGCGTTAATAGAAGATGGTGATAACGTTATAATTAATCCAACTATGTTGTCACGCTGCTATGGTTTTTCATCTAAAGTTGTAGCTAAATCTAATATTACAAAAATTCAACTCGCAAATAATTGTGTTAGTTTATTCACAGAAAGTAATAACGCCATAGATATTTGGTTACCTAAAAAATATTGCAGTAATGTTGCTGAACGTGCAGAGAAATATTTCAAAAATGCGAGTTTGGTAAAAGTGTAATGCTAACAAGGGCTTAAAACGGAAAAAATACAGTTGGCTATTTTCACTCCGTTCAATATTTTAGCTAACAATTTTTTGCCCTTAGCATTAAGGAGTTAATTTGGATAGTCTATTGAAAATAACATCGCTACTTAATTTTTTAATTTATACCGTTGTGGCGATCTTTATTCTGATATCTCAGGGTGAATTTTATGAAAACCATTATTGGTTTTTAATTGCTTTTTTGGGTGTTTCTATAGCAGCGTCAAACTTAAAGCCCGTTAATGATGTACTTGTTGGTATTCTATTCTCAGGGCTTACAGCTAATCTCTTATTAGTTGCCTCGGTATCAACAGGTATAAAAATCAATAGTGCTACATTTTTGATTTTTTTCGGGTACTTATGCGCAGGCTGTTTTTCTGTATGGTTCTTTATCGCACGGAATAAGTATCAGAGTTTTAATGCTAACAAGTGACTATGGTGCTCAATGTCCTCTCATAGCACACAGGCATACTTCGGCAAAGAGCGATGAACGATCATTCAGGTGAGTCGTTTTTAACTTAGTAAGAATAAAAAGAAACCCTCCCTTTTTTACATAGCGAAATAACCTACATTAAGCATAAAATTTATAGCTGGTAATAACTTACACTATTTTTTATTAATATAAGTTAATAAAATGAGGGCATTTTCACGCTTGAATTTGGAAAGTGTTAACTGATAAAGCGGTTATATGTACAAGGAGTTATGGTGAAGAAATTCTTCAAATATCTAGGTTTTGGAATTTTAAGTGTTGTTATATTTTTCATTGGTATTGGAGTTGCTGAACACCTTAGTAAACTTAACCACTAGTTGTTTATTTTATTGAGCATATTTTTAGGAGTAGCCTTTGAAGTACATAACTATATTTTTAGTTCTTTTACTGGTTGGTTGTAATAGTACTAATGAGGCGGCAAATTCAAGTACTGTGTATACCAATACACAAACAGATTTACCTGCTAAATGGGTTGTGAAGATTGAACCAAAATATCCTGAAGATGCGGCTAAAAATAGCGTAGAGGGCTACTTAAAATTCAAAGCAATAGTGAATGAAGTTGGTGCGTTAGAAAGAGTTGAAGTAATTGAATCTGCCCCAAAAGGTGTATTTGAAAAGGAAGGTTTACGGGCTTTAAAACTATGGCGATTTAAGCCTGCGTTATTAAATGGTAGGCTGGTTAAGGTTGAGTACACTAGCACTCTTGAGTGGAAGTTATAATGTCTTTAGGGATGAGCATATCATGGAGATCTAAGCAACCTAAACAAAAGCGATGTGATAGGTGTGAACTGTATTATTCTGAGTTCTTGGATAAATGTACGCATTGTTCCGATTTAAACGAAACACAATTACTTATGCTTAAGGCTAAACATCAAGAATCTCTTAAACACAATGCAACGCTTGGTAAATACTTATTTATAGCTGCTGCAGTAATTGGTGTGTTACTTTTTATTAGCTTTTTATAGTAGCGTTGGGTTTTTCCTTAAGTGGAAGAGGGTTAGTTAACAGAGAAAAAACCTCAAATACATTCAGCCTAAAAACTTATATCCATCCAGTAACTTTAAAATTTATAACACTGAACTATCCGTCCACGTAATATTTTTTGTTATTTAATTAAACCTAAAACTCCTTCCTTAACTAAATAAGCCTGCGCTTCATCGGTATGGGGCTTAAACTTTTTCCAGCGGCCTATGGCCTTGTTGTTAAGCGGTTGGCGTACTTGCATTTTACTGGCGGTTGATACCGGTGCGGTGTTTAAATGAAAATCAAGGCACTGTGGTTGCCAGTCTAAGTCACAATAGCTCACTAACTCTTTTATCTTTTGCTCTGGTGCGGCTACAAGTTCTTCGTATTTTACTAGTTTAATATTGCTGTGAAGGGCGCTAAAGTGCTGTATTAGTTTATAAAAGCGGCTGTAAAATTTAGCTGTGTCGAGTAAGTCTAACGAGTAAGCATAATACGGGTTGTTAATGGTAAATAGCTGACGATAGTTACCAATACAGGTGTCCATGGGGTCGCGAAGTAGGCAGATTATTTTGGCGTTTGGCAGGGCTTTGGTAATTAAATCGATATAAAAAAAGTTAAACGGTAATTTATCAATAAAGTGTTTATGGCTACCGGTAACTACACGGGTCGCCTCAAGGTAAGTGCTGCCAAGTTTTGCAAAATCAAGCTGGTAAGCTTGGCTTAAGGTGTCTGTATCAAGTACTTGAGGCGTAGGTGTTTGGCTAAGTTTTTTTACACTTAGGCCAAAGTCTTGCAGCTCGCCAGCCGATTGTACGTCGCTGTGGCTTGATAAAATGCGCTCAACTAATGTGGTGCCAGAGCGCGGCATGCCTAATACAAAAATTGGCTCACAGCTTTGGTTACCAGCTGTTTGTTGGTTTTTGTACTTATCACTGAGCTGTTTAATGTGTGCGAATAGTGCCTCAGACGCTTGGTTATCAAACGCCTTATTAGCGAGTTTTGCTGTTTTACCTTGTTGTAACGCGGCAAACGCTGCTGAAAAGTCGCCTAGGTCTTGATATTCTTTTGCCAGTGCATGACCTATATGCAGTTTAGCGTCGGGATGATTGACCTGTTCAAATGCGTTTTTTAATCGCTCTATGTGGTTATTTTGCTCAGTGACTTTAGTTAAATCGGCTAAAGCAAAATGACTTTGATGATGAAGCGGATTCAGTGCAATGGCATTTTCAAACGCGTGCTGCGCCTTTTCAAACTGGCCTAAAAATTTAGCACATACCCCATAGTTATAATAAAACTGTGGCTGACGAGTATTACTCCTCTCAGCTATACTTAATGCGCATATAGAGTAATCAGCTGCTTGTTGATGTAAACCCGCTTGGGTGAGCGCCACGCCTAATGTATCGGCATCAAGTGCTTTACTAATATGTTCAAGCTTAACGCTGAGGGCGGTGCTTTTCGCTTTTTGTAAATCGCCGGTAAGAGCGTAGCACTTGGCAAGTTGCGCTGTATATTCAATAGACTGAGTAAAGTTTAATGCTTTTTCAATTAGCTTTATCGCTTTATAAATTTGACCAACCTGTAAATTAACCATGGCGAGTAAAAAGTAGCCATCAGCAAAGTCAGGCTGCAGTGTCACTAGCTCAACCAGTGCTTTATGCGCTTGCTGAATGTTGCCTTGGTTTAAGTTGTTTATAGCGCTTTGGTGTAGTTGCTTTAAGTTTGGCTGCATGAATACTCTTATAAATAATGTACTTACAAATAAAAAGGCTCAAATTAATTTGAGCCTCTTGATTGTACTTAAACTTATCGTTTAATTATATTTCCAACGTATCGTTTAATTATATTTCAAACTTATAGTTAAATTTAATGCCTACAGTAAGCGGGCGATTAACATAGTAACCATAGTTACGTTGTATGTCTGCGCCATTCGCTGTTGTAATATCCGCATCTGAGCGACGAACAGAGGTAACCGCATATTTATTAAATAGGTTATCTACATATAAAGTAGTCGACCACGCATCGGCGGTTAATTTAGCTGAAAGATTACTTAAGCTATAACCTGGAAGTGCTTCACCATTATCACGTAGGCCTACTTTTGAAATTACATCACTTTGTGCAGTTAAACCGTAGTTAATATCTAAGGTTTTATCATTTAACACGTCTGTTTGGTAGTTAATCCCCATAGAAAACTGATGCTCTGGCGAGCCTGGTAAACGGTCGCCATCTACCGCACCATCACTCCCGTCAGCATTAAATAAATAGGGTGCGTCTGAGGTTAGCTCTGCTTTTGTATAGGCATAAGTTGCATAGGCAGTAAATGAGTCTGATAAAATTGCACGCGTGGCAATCTCAATCCCTTTCGCATTCGCGCTACCTGCATTTGACAGGTACGGTAATTGGCCTACTGTTGTTGCCCCTGCAATTTGTGCATTATCCCAATCAACATTGAATAGGGCGGCGTTAAAGTGTAGTTGGCTTCTAAACCACGTACTTTTAAAGCCTAGCTCATAGTTAGTTGTGGTATCTGCTTCATACAGCATTTCATCAGGTGTACCACAGCCTGTTTGTTGATCCTCAGGTAAGGGCACAGGACAAGGCACTAGGCCATTTGAGCCGCCAATTCTAAAGCCTTCGCTAACAGTGGCGTATCCCATTACAGTATCAGTAAACTGATACTTAGCATTAAATTTAAATAGATTACCGTTGTCGCCTGCTTTATCGTATTCATAATTAATGCTAATCGCATCAGGTTCTGCGCCACCAAATAAAGTATTTGCAAGCGGGAAGTCATATGCTGCTTTTGCTTTTACATCGTATTCGTAAAAACGCGCGCCAATGGTAATGTCGAGTTTATCGGTTACTTGGTAACCCACTTCACCAAAAAGCGCTGATTCAGTGACATTGCTGCCAGTAATTTCTAAATATTCTAAAGAGTCTGGTCTAAGTTGTGCGCCTTCGAAATTATCAACCGCGAACTGATCAAAGCCTGGTGTGTACTCTCTGCTTGATGCATCGGTGTCAGTTTTGTTGTAAAAACCACCAACAATCCAGCTTAAATCGCCATCACTTTGTGATACTAAACGCAGTTCTTGGGTAAAGGTGTCTTTTTCGTCAATTTCACGAGTAAAGGCTGAAAACGAAGGAAACTCTTCGTAGCCATAGTCTAAGCGAATTAAAAGATCAGTTTGGTCGCGTTGCCCATCGGCGTCAAATTGAGAAATACCGGTAGCTGAGACCAGCTCAGCAAAACCTAAGTCGGCTTTTAGTTCAAGGCTTAGTAATTGGTCTTCTTTTATCCGTGGCTCTTCATAACGGTACGCTGACTCGTATTTGCCAATGCGATCATTTAAGCCATTGTTAGCATTAAGGCTGTTGTGATGAACAATTGAGCGGCCTTCGGTGTCTTGCTTTTGATAGAAGTAGTTTAATGTGCCTTCAAATGACTCATTTGCTTTGTAACGCAATGAAATACGGCCAGTTGTGGTTGTTTCACCGTTGGCGTCTTTTACATTTTTAAGATTGCTGTTGACTGCATCAAGGTTTGTCCAATCAGGGTCGGTAATCGATACACCTGGTTCACGAACGGTGTAGGCGTAGTCAATAAACCCTGGGTCTTCATAAATATTTAAACTGGTACGTACCGCCAGTTTATCTTCAATCAATGGTAAATTGAAAATAAAGCCCGCTTCACCACCGACCGAATCACTTTCTTGAGTTTGAAAAACATCACCAAATACTTCCCCTGAGGTGAAATCAAGCTCTGGTTCTTTAAGCATATAGCGAATAGCGCCGCCTAATGTACCAGCTCCATATAATGTACCTTGTGGCCCAATAAGCACTTCCACGCGCTCTACATCAACAAGGCGCATATCGACCGATACTGGAATTTCATTAATATAAGTGGCAACAGTGCCACCATCTGATGAAGGGCCTGATGAATTAGTATTTAATCCACGAACTATAATAGGTGAACCGGCACGGCCACCTTGATCTGTAATTGTTAAGCCCGGTACCCAACGTGCTACATCGGCCAGCTCACTGATGTTTTGATCTTTCATTACATCAGCATCGAGCGCGGTAATGTTAAGAGGCGCAGCTTGAATTGAGCCACTTCGGCGCGTTGCTGTAACCTCAATAACTTCAAGCGATTTGTTCTTTTCAATAACTTGCTCTTGAGCCACTGCATTACTGCTAAATAATACACCGCTCAGTGCGCTTGATACAGCCAAGGTTAACAGGCTTGGTTTAAACATAAAAAGTGATCCTAGTTCAATAAAATGTGTTTATAAATGAGCGCTAATAGTATCAGGGGGTTTTAGTGATGGAAATAAAAACATGAATTTTAATTCCCTTTTTTAGAATAAAAATATAAAAGTGAGTTTGAGTGTTTCACGCTGTATATTAAATAAACAAAGGCGTTGCTTTAAAATCAACCAAAATAATAATTGTGCCTAATATAGATAAAAACTGGATAATGAATAGTTTAAAACGTCATTACTTATATTTTTATAAACACTATAAAAATGAATATTCCCCCCCATAACCTTTATAATACATGTTTAATTATTGATAACACGAACAGCACAATTTAGTTGTGGGTGTGAGTCAGTTATATGAGGATTTATAATGTCAAAGCTGTTTTCACCATTGTCACTTGGTAAGTTAAGCCTAGAGAATAGAATTATTATTGCACCCATGTGCCAGTACTCGGCCAACAATGGCGCTGCAAGTGACTGGCATACCATTCATTTAGGTCAATTGAGTTTAAGTGGAGCGGGTTTACTTATTTTAGAAGCGACGGCCGTTAATCCCGAAGGGCGAATTAGTTACGCCGATTTAGGATTATGGGATGATACAACCCAAGCTGCATTAGCAAAAAGTTTAACGGCCGTAAGACAATACAGCCCAATGCCTATTGGTATTCAATTAGCCCATGCAGGTCGTAAAGCGTCAACCGATAAACCATGGGATGGCGGTGGGGCACTTATGCCCGATCACCTCAATGGTTGGCAAACGGTTGCGCCATCAGCCATTGCCTATGATGAAAACAGCCCCATTCCCAAAGCGATGAACCAAGATGATATAGATTCGCTCATAAGTGACTTTGTTAATGCGGCAAAGCGCGCTGACGAGTTGGGCCTTGATTTAATAGAAATACATGGCGCACACGGTTATTTGCTACACCAGTTCTTATCGCCGCTGGCAAACAAACGTGATGATCAATACGGTGGTAGCCTAGAAAATAGAATGCGATTATTACTCGACGTATTTAAAGCTGTAAGAGCGGCATTTCCAAGCAATAAAGCGGTGGGTGTACGTATTTCAGCAACCGATTGGGTTGATGGTGGTTGGGATTTACCGCAATCAATTGAACTGGCAAAAGCGCTTGACGCGTTAGGGTGTGACTTTATTCATGTAAGCACTGCGGGTTTAAGCCCTGAGCAAGATATACCTGTTGCTAAGAATTTTCAGGTGCCGTTTGCAACCGCCATTAAACAGGTTGTGAATATGCCAGTGATAGCGGTGGGTTTAATTACCGAGGCGCAGCAAGCTGAAAGTATTATCAGTGATGAACATGCTGATGGTGTTGCTTTAGCGCGGGGTATTTTATATAACCCACATTGGCCTTGGCATGCTGCTGCCGAGTTGGGCGCGCAAGTACAAGCACCAAAGCAATATTTGCGTTCAAGCCCACATGGCCAGCCATCCCCTATAAAATAGTGAATAACTTAATTGCAAAACCCAAGCAAATAGCGTGGGTTTTGTGTGTCTCAGTAGCTTAATATTTAATTAAATATTAAGCAGGAGTTGGCTGCTTTTTACTGTTTGACGTTGAGCTACCAACCGAGGCAATAATAACTAATAAAATAGCAAGCCACTGCCAAATGCTAAGTAGTTCACCTAAAATAACTAAGCCAGCGAGTGCTGCAATAGCGGGTTCAAGGCTCATCATAATGCTAAACCCTTGCGGCGACATATTACGCAGCGTGATCATTTCTAAAGTATAAGGTAAGGCACTTGAGAGTACCGCAATGGCAATACCTAACGGAATAATATCCCAAGTAAATGCAGCACTTTGTGATATACCACCATAAGGTACAAGCACAATAGCTGAAATGGTCATACCCATCGCTACTGTTGCTCCACCAGAGCTTTGGCTGCCGGTTTTTTTACCAAATAAAATATAACCTGCCCAACACGCACCCGCTGCAAGCGCTAAAATCACGCCAATTGGGTCTAAACTTTCTTGGCCTTTCATATCGGGTAACAGTAATAATATTCCGGTTATTGCGCAGGCAACCCAAAATAAATCACGCTTTCGTCTTGATGAAAATAACGCAACGGCAAGGGGCCCGGTAAATTCAAGCGCAACACCAATACCCAGTGGAATACGTTCAATGGCGTAATAAAATAGAATGTTCATGCCGCCTAGGCTCAGACCATAAATTAAGATGGGTAAACGCTGGCTTGCAACCGGAAAGTGTCTCCAAGGTTTAAAAATTAAACAAAGAATAGCGGCAGAAAAACCTAAACGTAAGGCCGTTGTGCCCTCAGGGCCAACAATAGGGAAAAGCTGCTTAGCCAGTGAAGCCCCAGACTGAATAGTGATCATTGCAAGCAATATGCATAAAATAGCCAGTAATAGCTCTTTGGTTGATTTTTGCATGGTCGTCCTTAAAAATTGCCACTTAATTGCGGCGCATATTACCTGCTTTTACCTACGCAGGTAAATGTAAATTAACGTTTTACATGGAGTTCCCAGTGATGAGAGGCTATCACTGGGCTGAATAAAAAAGCGTTACTCTTTTTAAGATTGAGGTGGCAGGTAATGAGGGCTGACTCATTGAGTAAAAATTTATAGTTCAGCTTTACTATCTGCAGGGTATATAACGCCCAATTGCGCGCGGGCGGTATCGAGTACCGTCATCACATCGCGTGAAAGTTGGTGGTTGTTAATATGTGACTCTAATGTGTTTTGCTCAATCATCTCAATAAAGTGCGCAACTTCATACTTCATAAAATGCTCATCAAAATCTGCACTTATTGTTTCTTTTTGGCCATTATTAGCGATGAATTCCACTTTTTTAAGCTGCGATACAGCTTCAATACGAATACGGCCTAACTCACCTTGTATTTCGGTGATGTTCTCGCCCTGCGATATTTTTGAATAACTAATTACCGCTTGTTTATCTGCATAATTTAAAAGTACATCGCCGGCACCATCAACACCGGTTTCTAGCAATACGCCACTGGCGTGCACACTGTTTGGTGCGCCCCACAGTGCTATAAGTAAATAAAGTGGGTAAATACCCAAGTCTACTAATGCCCCATTTGCAAATTCAGGTAAAAAGGTATTAGGGCGCTCACCGTTTTTGAGCTTATCGTAACGTGACGAGTATTGGCTAAATTGGCCAATAAATTTACGCGGTGTACCAATTCTTTTTAATGCGTTTTTTAAAACAGCAAAGTTAGGTAAATGCGTTGTCATCATCGCTTCCATGTACAAACGTTGATGTTTTTGAGCAGCTGTTAAAATAGCCGTAAGCTCATGACTATTTGCTGCTGAAGGTTTTTCGCCAAGTACGTGTTTGCCCGCTTTTAAACACTGTATTGCATACGCACTGTGCAGGCTATTGGGCGCAGCTATATAAACTGCGTCTACTTGTTCATCTTGGCACACAGCATCAATAGAGGTAAAAATTTTAGCGTCGGTATTTGTTGGATGATTAGCTAAAAAGCGCTCGCCGCTGCTTATTTGGCGAGAGCAAATACCGTATAAATTAAAATTACTCAGAGTACTTGCCGCATCGAGTAGGGTGTCGCTAATAAAATTGGTACCTACAATCACAAAATTCATGTTTAGCCTTTTTATGTATTTTACGCAGCTTTGCAGTTTAACAATGTTTTGCTCTAAATGCGCGGGCAGAGCAGTTAAACCAGCGTTTTACACTGGCACTTAATGTGGCTTGTTCTTGATAACCTAACAGCTCGGAAATATGTGAAATAGAAAATTGGTTTTGCATTAAATAGTGTTCACATAATGCGCGGCGAGTGGCATCTTTTAGTTTTACAAAACTGGTGTTATGTTTTTTAAGTTCACGGTGCAAGGTCCGTGGGTGCATATTAAGTGCCGTTGCTATCGTTTGGTTTGAGCATTGAAAAAGGGGCAGCATGGGTCGAATAAGTGCACTTACTTGCGAAGGTAACGACTGAGTATGCGCATTATTAGCGGCTAAAAAGTTTAATGCGGCTTGTACTTTGTGTTGATCAGAAACATTAAGCGGCAATAATAAATCGTCTTTGGCGATTAAAATACCGGCGCTGTTTCTGTGTTCAATAACGTGACAGCCAAAGTGCTGATGGTAAGCGCGTAGATTTGTATCAAGCTTTTGCGGTAAAAATACCTTAATGGGTTTGCATTGATTTTGGCTCACTTTTTTTAAGGTGGCGAGCGCCAGTGCAATTGTTAATTCAATAACTTGATTTATAACAGGTAATGGCTTGAGTTTTATTTCGAATGATAAAAATATATTTTGGTCATCTTCAAGTGTATGCGTGGTTAAATTAAGTGCGGGTGTATGTAAGTGTAGGTATTTAATTACCCACGTTAGCGCTTCACCTAAATCAGTTCCACTTTTAGCAGCGATAGCGATATGCCCTAAAATATCAAAGCTTTGTTTGCTAGCGAGTTTAAGGCCAAAACTTGGGTAGTTTAAGCTATGAGCGCAGTATTCTAAAAGCTCAGCATAATGGCGATAAGTTAAGCTTTGTGTTTCAAGGGAGTTTAACGCTACCTCAATGGCGCAATGGCGCATAATGCTTGTTGTATCACCACCTAGTTCGGTAATTAATGTATCAATTCCCTGCAAAGAAGTGGCTTTAATTAGGCTGCTCATAACAATTGCATTAGTGGAGAGGTGTCTAAAAATATCAAGTTTTCAGTAGATAATCCATGCAAAGTAGTTTTTTTAATGGGAGATTTTTTATGCATACCACCTCATTTGATTACATTGTGATTGGCGCAGGCAGTGCCGGCTGTGTTGTTGCCTCGCGATTATCTGAAAATAAAAATGTAAGTGTGTGTTTAATTGAAGCCGGCGGCCGTGATCAAAGTGCTATGGTGCAAATGCCTGTGGGAGTTGCAGCTAGTGTGCCTTATGGCATTAATAGTTGGCATTACAATACGGTGCCACAAAAAGAGCTTAATAACCGCTGTGGGTTTATGCCCAGAGGTAAAGTGCTTGGTGGTTCAAGTTCTATCAATGCCATGGTGTACATAAGAGGGAATAAAAAAGACTACAACAACTGGGCCGCTATGGGAAATACCGGCTGGGATTATACCAGTTTGCTGCCTTATTTTATCAAAGCTGAAAACAACAAAACCTTTACCAACAGCCCATATCATGGTGTAAATGGCCCCTTACATGTGCAAGAGCTAAGTTTACCAAGCCCAGTTAATCAGCTGTTTTTAAAAGCATGCCAAGAGCAAGGCGTGGCCCTTAATGACGATATTAATGCGCAGCAACAGCTAGGTGCGCGGTTATCGCAGGTCACTCAACATAAAGGGGAGCGTTGCAGTGCGGCAAAAGCGTACTTAACACCTAATTTAGCTCGTAAAAACTTAACCGTGCTCACTGACGCGCAGGTGCATAAAATTAATTTTTGCGGGAAATCTGCAACTGGTGTAACAGTTGCAGTTAATAATAAAAGCTTGGTGCTAAATGCCTATAAAGAAGTTATTTTAAGTGCCGGTGCTATTAACTCCCCACACCTTTTAATGTTATCGGGAGTGGGGCCTGCAGATCATTTAAAGCAGCATAACATTGAGCTTGTAACGCCATTAGAAGGTGTAGGCAGTAATTTGCACGATCACTTAACCGTTGTGCCATTATACAAAGCAAAATATTCGCAAGGCACATTTGGAATAAGTGCCAGTGGTGCGTTTAATATTGCAAAAGGATGTGTTGATTGGTTTGCCAAACGCGAAGGAAAGCTAACCAGTAACTTTGCCGAATCGCATGCGTTTATAAACTTATTTACAGATTCTATTGTGCCCGATGTGCAACTTGAATTTGTTATTGGGCTGGTGGACGATCACAGCCGTAAACTGCATTATGGCCATGGATACAGTATTCATAGCAGCATAATGCACCCTAAAAGCCGCGGCACTATTCGTTTAGCGGATGCCAACCCTTTAAGTGCGCCACTCATTGATCCTAATTATTTAAGCCACCCCGATGATTTACAGGTTATGCTACTTGGGCTTAAAAAAACATTGAGCATAATGCAAAGCAAAGCGTTTGATATTATTCGTGCAGATATGGTATATCCGCTTGATATTAATGATGATACGCAGCTTATTGAGTTTATTAGGCAAACAGCCGATACAGAATACCACCCCGTAGGAACCTGCAAAATGGGCCAAGACGATATGGCTGTGGTTGATAGCGAATTACGTGTTCACGGTGTGCAAAATTTACGAGTGGTAGACGCCTCTATTATGCCCAGTATTATTACCGGAAATACCAATGCTGGGGTAATAGCCATTGCAGAAAAAGCCGCTGATTTAATTAAGCTCGCCGCAATCTGTGATTAATTTGACTTATAAAACGCGGTTAACCATTGCTGCCAGTCTTGTTCTAGTTTGAGCATTTGCTGGTGTTTTTTAGCGGAAAAATGTTTGTTTTTATCCTCATCCGCTAAAAACGGCCCCACACGACAAAGCGGGCAATAATCATCAGTTAGATAATTCGGGGTTGTTAACATATCACTTAATTCGGGTGGTGTATTTTCACTAAATACATAGGTAATACCGCTGGTGTCTTTGACGTGTTTGTCACGGTCGACATTGCGAATTTTATAGCCATCAAAGCGACTGATATCGAATGGCATTTGTCCTTGGTATGCCGCGTTTAAATGGGTATTTAAACTCCCCTCAATATTCCACTCACGATACGGTTTAACATCTTTTGAGGTTATATAACATAACCCAGGGCCTTGAGGGTTCAAGGCAAACTCATTGGCATATTTTATAAATTGATGCAGTAACGCACGGTTAAGCACGTTCATGCTGTTATTACGTGTATTTTTCTCAAATGCGTCGCGACCAATAAACGCAGGAATAAGTGGAAATTGAAAAATCACCACATCAAAGCTGTTTAGGTGCTCGGCTAGTTGTTGCCAACATTGTGTGTTGGTGACATCAAATTCATTAAGCACATTAACTTTATGTGCTTTAAGTGAAGCAAGCGCGTTATCGGGGTATTTTTCTGTAAGAATTGCAGCTGCATCATAGGTTGAGGCAACTAACTTTTGCGGTTTAATGTGGTTGTAAAGCGCGTTTGAAAACGATAAGTCGCCATCACCTACCGTGAGTATGTTCCAATTTGGGTTTAAGTACATATTAAATTATATGTTTTTATTAGTAACAGGCGATGTGTCAGGATGCGGTGTACTAATCAGCTGTTGATGTAACCTATACATAGCTAAACGCGTTTTTAACCCTTCAATGGCAACTTGTTTAAGAATTAAATTAAAGGTAATCAAAATAGCAAACACAATATGAATAGGGCCATGAGTAAAACCGGCTTGAGGGTCGTAAATGGCTAAGCCAAATAAAACAAACAACACCACCATAAATATTTCAATGAGCTGATTTGAATAAAAAGAAAGACGCCCCTCACTTTTATGATCTTTTTTTATGCTAATAGCGCAAAAAAACGGGATCACTTTAATTTTAAAAGCCGCGTTTTTTTCTACAAAATTCTCACCAAGGTCAGTAAGCTGTTGGCGTAGTTGGTCTATCATGGTGTGTCCTCTCAATACAGTGCGCGGATGTTACCCTATTACAGACCAATGGTTAAGCCATGGCGTGTTATTTAGGGTAAATACTCATACCAATAATTAAGATATGACACACAAATACCACTGATGTGAGCACAAAACGCATTTTTTGATAATCTTTATGATAACCCTGCCACTGTATTGTGGCCTTTTCAAAAATCAGTACTAACCAAAAACTCGCGCCTAACCACGCAAGCATCCACTCAATCGGTAAGAATGATAAAAACGGAATAGGAATGACCGGTAGCACTGCTTTAATCGCATCGGCAAAGCTTTGTTGGCCTGCATGCCATAAATTACCCGCCATAAACGCTAAAATAGCAATGCTGTAAAAACTAAAAAACTCTAAATTTACACTGTTACTGCCAACCATGAGTGGCCAGCCCACACAGCCTAAAAATGGCAATAAGCCCAAATAGCCAAGTTGAATGTGATTGACGAATTTTTCCATAAACGAAATGCCTTTAAAGGTTGTGTAATGTAAACCACGTTATTGTAGCAAGGATGTGCAGTGTAATCTTATTAAAATCTATATAGCGCAACTGACTATGAGTGGTAGTTGAGTTGTAACTGCTTTAACGCTTAAAAGTAAGCAGTAGATCACTCCTTGGGTTTTTAATCTTAAAAATCGATTGTTTTAATCTAAACAATCAATTTTATTTAATTTCTCAATGGCCTTATTGTATTAATCAAGCCAACGCACAAGGCGTTAACTTTTTAAATACACTAAACATAAATGAGGAATACTATGAGCACTTCATTGATTAACACAAAATTACAACCTTTCAATGCAACAGCTTACCACAATGGTGACTTTGTAGAACTCACTGAAAAAGACGTATTAGGTAAGTGGTCTATCTTTTTCTTTTACCCTGCAGATTTCACATTTGTATGCCCAACTGAATTAGGTGACCTTGCAGATCATTACGCACAGTTACAAGAAATGGGCGTTGAAGTTTATTCAGTATCAACTGATACACACTTTACGCACAAAGCATGGCATGACACGTCAGACACCATCGGTAAAATTACTTACCCAATGATTGGTGACCCAACAGGGCGCATTACACGCAACTTTGGTGTCATGATTGAAGATGACGGTTTAGCACTTCGCGGTACATTTGTAATGAACCCAGAGGGCGAAATCAAAGTTGTTGAAACACATGACTTAGGCATTGGTCGCAGTGCTAAAGAGTTAGTTCGTAAAGTACAAGCAGCGCAATACATTGCAACACATGATGGCGAAGTTTGTCCTGCATCTTGGCAGCCAGGTGAAGACACATTAGCACCTTCACTAGACCTAGTTGGTAAGATTTAAACCTTACCACTAACTAAATTTAGAGTAGAACATGACTCTAAACCCAGTGAGCCTGTATAGGTTCACTGGGCACTCTCCCACGCCATCACACGTTTCTAAAATTTCGCACATGCACTGATGGCATGGGAACCTTGCTGTTTTAATTTTCCTTAAGGGGCTAAGCCATGTTAGACAACAACATAAAGAACCAATTAAAAAGCCATTTTGAATCGCTGACTCAGCCTGTTGAGCTGCTTATCGCCTTGGACGACAGCAAAAAATCAACAGAAGTAGAAAGTTTAGCGAATGATTTAGCGTCACTAAGCGATAAGTTTAGTGTGATAAATAATCCCGATACTAACGCCCGTAGGCCTTCTATGGTGGTGCATTCACCAGAAAAAAACACCCATATTACCTTTGCAGGTGTTCCTATGGGACACGAATTTACTAGTTTAGTGTTAGCGCTATTACATACGGGTGGTCACCCTAGTAAAGCAAGTAAAGATGACATTGAACAAATACAAACACTTGAGCAAACACTCAATTTTGAAGTGTACATTAGCTTGAGTTGCCAAACCTGTCCGCAAGTTGTGCAGGCACTCAATACTATGGCAGCAACAAATAGCAATATTAAAGCCACCATGATTGATGGGGCATTATTTCAAGATGAAGTAGAGCAAAGAAACATACTGGCGGTACCCGCTGTATATTTAAATGGTGAACCCTTTAGCCAAGGGGCTATGAGCCTCACTGATATTTTAAATAAAGTGGATAGCAAAGGTGCACAGCGCCAAGCAGCATCACTCAATGAAAAGTCGGTGTTTGATGTACTTGTCGTCGGTGGTGGGCCAGCTGGTGCTTCGGCAGCTATTTATTCAGCACGTAAAGGGCTCAATACTGGGGTTGTAGCAGAGCGATTTGGCGGTCAAGTTGCTGATACATTAGCGATTGAAAATTTTATTTCAATTAAAGCAACGCAAGGGCCAAAAATGGTGGCTCAGTTGGAAGAACACGTTAAAGAATACGATGTTGATGTTATGCACAACCAACGCGCGGCAAACCTGCAAAAAGGCAGTAATGGGTATGATATTACGCTAGAAAATGGCGCTGTGTTAAAGGCAAAATCACTCGTACTAGCAACCGGTGCACGCTGGCGCGAAATGAATGTACCCGGTGAGCAACAGTATAAAGGCCATGGCGTTGCTTACTGCCCGCACTGTGATGGGCCTTTATTTAAAGGTAAATCGGTTGCAGTTATTGGAGGTGGTAATTCAGGTATTGAGGCGGCAATTGATTTAGCCAATATAGTTGAACACGTTACTGTACTTGAATTTGCAGATACGTTACGCGCCGATGAGGTACTCATTCGTAAAGCTAATAGCTTAAAAAACATCACTATTATTAAAAATGCCCAAACCACGGAAGTACTTGGTGATGGCAAAAAAGTAACGGGGTTAAGTTATACCGACCGCCTTAGCGGCGAGAGTAGGCAGTTGAACTTAGCCGGTATATTTGTACAAATTGGTTTAATACCCAATACCGAATGGTTGAAAGACAGCGACCTTGAACTGAGCCAATTTGGTGAAATACTCATTGATGCCAAAGGTGCAACATCGTTACAAGGCGTTTATGCTGCAGGTGATGCAACCACTACGCCATTTAAGCAAATTATTATTGCGATGGGGGCGGGCGCAACAGCAAGCCTGGGTGCGTTTGACTATTTAATTCGTCAAACGCCCGATGCAGAGCAAAGCGCTGCTTAATAGTGTTTTAGCTTAAAGTCTCTTGATATAACAGCTCTCACCCATAGCTGTTTGTTCACCCAAGCCGCCCTCTCCAAAGGCGGCTTTTTTGAGCGCTATTTAAGTCGGGTAATACCCACTAAAATACACACTGCCCCGCCAATAAAGCCTAGCCATGCTTCTATAGGGGGTTCGCCATTTAATGCGCGGGTAACTTGTGAAGATGCAGAATCGTAAACATCATAACCCCACATACCAAGCGCTACGCCAATAACAATAAGTGCAATACCAATGATTTTATTTGTCATAATGATCCTTTGTTTTTTGTGCAAGTTAATCTGAGCGACATTTGTTGTTATGGTGTGGCTACGCCCAGTCTTTTTAGTGTATTTGTAATTGCTTCTTCTATCGCTGGAAGCTTAAACGGTTTGGCTATAAACATGTCCATGCCCGCTTGCTGGCAGTTTAGTTTATCCTGTGAGGAAGCATTAGCAGTTAACGCCACAATATAGGTTTGTTGCGGGTCACAAATACCTTGTGCTTTTAGTTGCCTAGTGGCCTCGAAACCATCCATGATAGGCATGATGCAGTCCATAAAAATAAGGTCAAAATGCTTTTGCTTGCATTTTAACAAGGCATCTTGGCCGTCTATAGCAAAGTCTGATTTTATATTAAACTTATCCAGTGCCGCTTCTAATACCAGGCGATTTATTTCGTTATCATCAACTACCAGAACAGATAACTTATTACTGTGATTATTAATAGATTTAAGGCTAGGTGTTTGTTTTTGTTGTTTACCAAGTTCAATCGGGATACTTAAGGTAAAACATGTGCCCACGTTAATCTCACTGGTTACCTCAATTTTGCCATTCATAAAACCAACGAGCTCTTTAACAATGGCTAAGCCTAACCCAGTGCCATCTTTATTGTTGTTAGCATCAACCTCTTGGGTAAAAGGCTTAAATAATGAGTTTAAATACGCTTTACTCATGCCGCGACCTGTGTCGGTTATTTTAATGGTAAGTAAAGGGGACTTTGTATCTAATGTTAACTGCGATTCAAGAGAAACAGATCCATGCTCTGTAAATTTTAGCGCGTTACTCAGTAAATTAGATACAATTTGGCTTAATCGAGAGGTGTCGCAGTATACCCAAACATCATTAGGAATGTTGTTTGTGGCTAGTAGTTCAATGTTTTTATTACTAAACAATACCGAATATAAAGAAACCAAATCGGTAAATACCGTTTTAAGTAGAGAGTGGTGAGGCTCCAGTTTTAACTCACCATGATTTATTTTTGAAAAATCGAGTACTTCATTAATAATGCTTAATAAAATGTCAGCACTTCGAAGGGCTACTTTTATTTTTTCTGCTCGCTTGTCATAATCGTGTTCATCAATGAGAGTCGCTAACATTCCCGTAATACCATTAAGCGGGGTTCTAAGCTCATGACTAATTTTGGCAAACAGCATACTTCGGTCTTGGAGAAGTTGTTCTGCAAGTGCTTTTTTTTGTTTTAACTCTTCGCGTAACTTAACGGCTTCAGTTATATCTTGAAAAGTACCAAATAATCGCACACATTTGCCGTTGTTAAACTCGGCCTCACCAAAAGTCGACACCCAAATGTTTTGCTGCTTTGCGGTAACTATTTCCAGCTCTAAATGCCATTTTTCACCCTTAGATACCGCATTTTCTACCGCTTTATTAATGCTATCTCGACTTTTACCCGCTTTATAAAATTCAATGGCTGTTTCCATGTTTGGAGTATAGCCTTCTTCGGCTTGATGAATACGTCGAGTTTGCTGGCTCCAAAAAATGCTATTGTCTATTAGGTCGACTTCCCATGTGCCTATATTTGCAACGCTTTCAAGTTTCAATAAGGTGTCACTATTTTTAGTGAGATTAACTTTATCCTGATTGCGCGCAAATTCTGAGCCCAACCACTGAGCCAATAATTCAATATAATCATAAGCTTCATCGCTAAAAGGGGCGCATTCTTGAGCTGATGAAAAGTTAACAGTTCCAAATACATCTGTACCTATTCGTATAGGCGCTCCAATATACGCCTCCAATTGGAAATTAATATAGCAAGGATGATTTGCAATACTACTTTGCGACGCATTATGAAATGCCAGTGCAGAGTTGGCCAACAAAGTATGTGTACAATAGGTGCTGTTTAACTCAAACTCAGTACCAATAGCAAGAGAGTTGTCAGGGGTAATAGCATGTAAAACAGTGTAAGAATTATTTTTTACGCGGCCGATAATAGCCAAATCGAGCTGAAAAACATCGAGCCCAAAAGCAAGTAAGTCTGCAATTTTTTGCTCAAAGCTAAGCTGTTGATCAGAGATTATATTATGAAAGCATCGAAGAAAATTCACAAAAAACCTTATTTTATTTAGTATGTACACAAGAACACGAGCAAACACTACGCCTAAACATAATCTATTTTTTGACAATAAGCCATTATCACATAACTCCTTATTACATTAACTCGCGGGTTTAAAAATTAATAGCTTGAATTAGATGTAAATGCAATTTTGACTTCGAGCAATCTGTTTGTAATGGTTTTATCGCTCATAACCAATGCTACCAAATCTAGGGTTATCCAAGTAACTTATAGCTTCACTTATGCCCATTTGATAGCCTGAATTGAGTATAGCTCGATTTTTGGTGGTGCGGCCGACTTTAAACCCTGTTGGTGGTGCAATAATATTTATTTTGCAATCTGACGGAGCATGGTGCAAAAAATCAATACTGTCATTATAATTTTTAGAACGCTGTATGGCGGCCTCTGCAAGCGCTGGGTTCTGTTTATAGAGTTGTTTAGTTAACCACGGTGCTTTGTTGTCTTTTTTACGGTAGCCTAAAGGTTAGGAAAGGATAACCGTTATTTCTGATGCACCCATTTCATAGGCTTTTTTTACCGGAATAGAATCGGCAACGCCACCATCGGTCATGGCGATCCCGTTTATTGTTGGGTAATCCCGATAAGCGATTGGGATGGCGCAAAAGGCTTTTAATTGCTCAACCATTTCATTGCCCGTTGCTTGCAAATAGTGAGCTTTACCTGAATCTATTCCCGTGGCAACAATATAAAATCGTAAAGAGATTGCGAGAATTCGTCGGTATTCAAGGGGATTTCACGAACTGTTTCTTGCCACAGCCAACCTAAATCAAATAGATGGTCGCCTTTGATAAAACGTGCGAGATTGATAAATTCTGGCCTGCAGGAGTAATCGGTAATAATAAATTGATCATTGTTGGGTTTATGACCCACATGTGTGTGACATTTACAGCGCAAGGTGCATTTTTAAGAGGTAACCACGAAACGGTAGTCGCTGACGCGTGCGCTTCAAGACCATTACAAACTTCAGTAAGTGATGTGTTGGCATCTGATCTACATAAAAGTGCTTTAGCAACCATTAATGACTTATATGGCGTGGTTACCCCAAATGCTGATGACTTAAGCTAACAAATAAAAAATTTTAAGGGCAGTAATAGTGATATTACAGCCCTTAAAATCTAATGTGATTCTAGTTGGCTAAATGGCTTCAACCCACATAGTGCCTACTTCTTTTTTTACGACCTTAACATGTGTACCTGCAGAAAGTGGCTGTTTACTTTTTAACTTCCAACTAATTCCAGAGTAAAGATGCATTGTGAGACCGTTTTCATCAACATCGTCAGCTAAAACAAAATCAAGCTCAGCAAAGTCGCTTTGTACACCTTTTTTGTCCACATTGTTTTGCATACGCTTTAATGGTTTCCATAAAAATAGCGCAAACCCAGCTGTAATAAGTGTGTTACTCCACAATGCGGTAGTTAAAGAGTCATCTAACAAGTTAAAGTTCATCATTAAACCGCTAGTAAACAAAGACATACCTAAAAATAATAATATAAAGGTAGACATACCTAACACAGCCACTTCGATAATGAGCGCAAGCACACCTAAAATCATCAGTGCTTCAGGTAAGTTGTTAGTAATAAGCGTCATTATTTATCCTCAACAGATTAAAGTTTTTGCTTTTGATTTATTGAGTTAATAATTGACATGCCTTGTGCAACTAATGAGCTTGCATCAGTGGCGCTATCGGGTAATAAAACAACAGACGATTCTTTCGCAATAGCTTCTTTAGCGGCAATGGCTTTGGTTGCTAAATCGAGTTGAATCGCTTTTTGGCCTTGCTCAGTATCTGCAGCTTCACCTACTTTACGCAGCGCATCAGCTTGCGCTTCTGCAACAGCAATAATAGCTTTAGCTTCACCCTCTGCGCGCAAGATTTGTTCAGCTTTTTCACCTTCAGCACCTAAAACTTGAGCCTGTTTTTTACCCTCGGCAACATTGATGTTTGCTTGACGATCACCCTCTGATTCTAAAATTTGCGCACGTTTAACACGTTCGGCTTTCATTTGCGCTTCCATCGCTTCCATCACGGATTGTGGTGGTACAATGTCTTTTATTTCGTAACGTAAAACCTGGATACCCCAGGGCTCAGCTGCTTGGTTGATAGAGGTTACGATATTAGTATTGAGGACATCACGTTCTTCAAAGGTTTTATCAAGCTCCATTTTACCCAGTTCAGAACGCATGGTGGTTTGTGCTAGCTGCGTTACTGCAAATACGTAATCGTCAACCCCATAAGTGGCTTTGTATGGGTCAAGCACACGAAAGTACAGTACACCATCAACAGATAACGAAATATTGTCTTTGGTAATAGCTGACTGTGAGGGGACATCTTGGGCTTGCTCTTTTAAGCTACGGTCGGCAGCAATGCGATCAATAAAGGGAACAATAAAATTTAAGCCCGCTTCTTTGGTTGATTGGTATTTACCAAAACGCTCAATCAGCCATGCACGGTTTTGTGGTACAAATTTAACGCTACTCTTTAGCAGCACTAAAACAAAAATCAGTAAAAACGCTTCAACAGTAAAAACAATATTTATAATTTCTGCGATGGGATCCATAGGGTTTTTCCTTGTTAATTACGTTCAGTTCAAAAACTGCACGATGCTTATAATTTCAACAAGCTACAGATTATCATTAGTTTTTAATTTGTACTATAAAAACAGCAGGTAGGTTTTATAGATAGATTATTCAAAAATACATATTTGATTTCTGCCAGCTTTCTTTGCTTTATATAAAGCGATGTCAGCGCTTTTTATTAAGCTTTCTGTGTGTGTATCTGCATTTGGATAACTACAAAAGCAACCAAAGCTAAGTGTTATGTAAGGGGCAATAGGAGAGAACTCATGCGTAATATTAAGTGTTTTTATTTTTTGCTCAATTAACAAAGCAAATTTATGGCATTGCTCTATATTCGTAGCAGGTAAAATGATTGCGAATTCTTCACCGCCATAGCGAGCTGCTATGTCACCCTCACGCTTACATAAACTTTTTAAAGCACGAGCAACGTGTTTTAACGTTTCATCGCCTTTGTGGTGGCCATAATTGTCGTTATAGCGCTTAAAAAAGTCGATATCACACATAATTAAACTAATTGGTTGGTGTTGTCTTGCAGAGCGTTTAATTTCGCTCTTTAGGGAAGTATCAAAAAAACGACGATTAGCAATATTAGTTAGCGCATCGGTATTCGCTAATTTATTGAGCTTTATATTGGCGTTAATTAATTGCTGTTGGGTTAACTGTAGCTTTTTTTTATAGTTAATATTTTTAAGTGCATTATTAATGATTTCGCCTACGAGCTTTATTCTAATTAAATCTATTTTGCTCCAATGACGTTTTGTTTTAACACAATCACAACCAATAAACCCTACTAGCTCTTCATCAAAACGTAGGCCTATGCACAAAACAGATTGAATATTTTGCTCTTTAAATTCAGCTTTTTCAGCGTCGGCTTTTGTTGGTAGTTGTTCAATATCATTGACTTGAAATAGATGGCTCTCATTCATTATTTCAAAAAAGTAGGGTAGCTCAACTTTGGGTACATTTTGTAGTCTGTCTTTGCAAGCGATAATGCCCGTATTGACCCATTCGTGAGTATTGGTGATAGTTTCGTTGTCGGTATTGAATTCAAATAAATAACTGCGGTCTGCTTTCAAAACAGTGCCAATGGCTTTAAGGGCAAAGTTAATTTGCTGGTCTATATTGTCATTTTGTATATCAATGAGTTTGGTAGAAATTTTAGAGATAATTTGATCAAAGTTATATTGTTCTGTAAGTGTACGATCTTGCTCTAAAGTGATCATAGACATAGAGTCATTAACTATTGAGTGGTTAACATTTAAAAGCTGCGGCGAAAATTCACACTCTAATAAAACAGCTGTGATATTTGATGAAAATAATTGCTCAATGGTTATCACCGTATCATCATTAAAGTCGCGAAGCGTAATATTGTTAAAAACATCGCTGCTAAGCGCGTCGTCACTATTTATGTTAAGTAACGTTTTGGCATGTTGGTTTAAGATGTAATTATGTGTTTTATTGTTATAAACAATCACCGCTAAATTAATTAGATTAAAAATCTGCCAAATTGTATTGTTTGAGTCATGGCTCACTGGTTTCTCCGCATTAAAATATGAAAACTACCCATATTTATGAATTAATTATTATTTTTGTATCCGCTTAGTTACTTTTAGTACAGTTTTTTGTATTTTACTAAGTTTTTAGTGCGTTTATTTGGCCTACGTATTACAATTGTGACTGTATATCATTACGTATTTCCCAATTTGCTTTATTTCATAAGCTTACTTTATTTTTAGTGAAGGTCTATTATATTTCATGACAGAAATAACCACACATCACGCTTCTCGTCGCCGTTTGTTAATTGCACTTGCAATTACCTGCTCATTTATGGTGATTCAATTAGTGGGTGCGTATTACGCAAACTCACTTGCAGTACTTGCTGATGCAGGGCATTTGTTTGTTCATAATAGCTCTTTGTTCATTGCTCTCATTGCGTCTAGCTTTGCTATTCATTTAGCTAAAACCTATAACGATGGCCATCAAAAAGCAGAGCTAATAGGGGGGTTGATCAACGGCGTTTTATACCTAGCCATTAGTTCACTTATTTTATATGAGGGCACTGAGCGCTTTATGCATCATAAAGGGGGACATGAGCTGGTTATTAATAGTTACTTAATGTCGGTAATTGCTGCTATTGGTTTTTTATTTCATGGCGCAGCGGCATGGGTGCTTTATAAAGGCCGTAAGGCGAGCATTAATGTGTATGCCGTGTTTTTACACTCGTTTTTTGATTTAATATCAACGGTTTCTACTTTTGCTGCTGGTGTACTTATATACTTAACAGGCTGGAATGTAATTGATATTTTATCGAGCATGTTAATTGCGTCTTTTGTCTTGTTTACCGGTATTAAGGTCATTGTTAGCTGTATCAAAGGGCTGCGTTCAAATAAAGCTAAGTTACCTAAAGTGGCCGATATTGAAACAGAAATAGCCACCATGGAACATGTTGAAAATGTGCACAATGTGACTGTTGTTCGTAAAAATAAAAAGGTGATAGTGGGGGCTCATGTGGTGTTAAAGCAACATTGCACTATAGAAAAGCATGATGAAGAGTGCCGCTTAAAGGTAATTAAACTGCTTGCAGATAAATTTAATGTGCGCAACAGCGTATTACAAATAGAAAGCTACGAATGCAAGCACATACACTAATGCGTTAAACCTAAAAGCGACTTAACTAAGTCGCTTTTAGTTTCATATCAAATCAATAATTTTTTCGAAGCACTCCGGGCTCATTAAATTGTTAGCACTCATAGGACGAGCGAAGTAGTATCCCTGTAGCTTATGACAACCTATATTTTTTAAAAACTCTAGCTGCTCCCGCGTCTCTACCCCTTCTGCAATACAATATAACTCTAAGTTTTCAGCGAGTGAGTAAATCGTTTTAATAATAGATTCATCCCCTTTATCAATACCAATACTATTAACAAAGCTTTGATCTATTTTTATCACATTAATTGGAAATTGACTCAAATAAGTTAACGATGAATAGCCAGTGCCAAAATCATCAAGAAACAGTTTGAACCCAGCAGCCTGTAAGCTTTTTAGTTGCTTAGCCGCTTTGTATTTATCTTCTAATAGCGTGTTTTCTGTAATTTCTAAACGAAGTTGTTGTGGTTTTATCTGTGCTTTTTCTAGTATGGAGCTGAGCTGCTGCGTTATGTTGGCCTTTAAAATATGTTTTGGAGACAAATTTAACGATATGTAAAACAACGGGTTAATGTTCAAAAGTGGAGCAAGCTCAGTAATTGCACGCTGTAATGCTTGCTCAGTTAACATATCAATTATGCCAGTCTCTTCAGCAATAGGTATAAATAAAGCGGGAGAAACCGGTTTGCCTTGGTTTTCCCAGCGCATGAGTAATTCAACCCCACTTATTGTTTTATCTAGTGTATTAACAATAGGTTGATAGTGATTAAAAAACAGATTATCCCTAGCAGCATCTTTTAAGTCGTTTTCAAGAATAAGCTTTTGTTTAATTTGCTCATTCATTTTTTCATTAAAAAATTGAAATCCATTTCTGCCTGCTTGTTTAGCATGCATCATGGCAATATCTGCGTTACGTATGAGGGCATCGGTCGATGTTGCATCGTATGGGTACAATGCAATACCAATACTGGCTGATATATTAATAGCGAAGTCTTCAATAATAACCTTGTTAGCCAGCTCTTTGCTCATTTCGTTGAGGGTGTGTTGTAAAGAGGCCATTGAGGTAACGTTTTCAACTAACACTAAAAATTCATCACCACTTTGGCGGCCAAGTGTAGCGTCATCACCTAAGTATTGGCTCACTCGCTCGGTAATATTGCACAATAGTTTGTCACCCACTGCATGGCCAAAAGAGTCATTGACGGGTTTAAATTTATCTAAATCTATAAATATAACAGCGCATTGCGAATCGTCTTTAGCGGCGCTTGTAATGGCATTTTCGATTTTTTGATTCATTAAACTACGATTAGGTAAGCCCGTTAACGCATCGTAATTAGCAAGGTAGCGTAACTCATTTTCAGCGCGTTTCTGCTCTGTTAAATCGGTAATAACAATAACATAATAACTGACTTTATCTTTTTCATTAGCAACGGCTGTAGCACTTAAATGAATAGGGTGTTTTTCGGCTTTTGTGGTCTTTACATAAGCATTTGTTTGCCAGTTTTCTTTTGGTTTAAGTGCTTTTAAAATTGTTGCAAACTCTCTACACTTAGCTTGACCAATGGCATTAATAAATAATTTTGAGGTAATAATCCCCTCTCTGCCTTCATCAGAAAACACATCCATAAAGCTGTTATTGGCTGAAAATGGCACGAGGTCTTCATCTAAAATTAGTAAAAAGTCATTTATTTGACTAAATGCTTCGCCTAATATTTTGGCTTGTTGTTCGTTTGCCAGCTGCTCGGTAATATTAGTAAAAATACCCGACACATAAAGAGGCTCTTTAGTGTCTTCATTATGAATAGTTTGTCCCAAATCATGAAACCATAACCAGTGCCCATCCTTGTGCCGTAAACGATAAGTAGCTTGCCAGTGTTTTTGCTTTGTTTGGTTTGTAAAAGTATTCCATTTACTTTGTAGCCTGCGACGCTCATCAGGATGCATAATATTAAAAAAACTACTTATATCGATGCGTTCAGGTAAGTTCTCGTAGCCAAGCTCTGCGCATCTATCTGTATTTACGGAGTTATCTGCAAAGCTATAGTTCCATACACCGCTTTTATTACTTTTTAGTGCCAGCTCAGTTTGTGTTTTAGAGTGCACAGCGGCGCGGTGAGCTTGTTCAATTGCAATTTTACGGCTTCGGTATTGCCAGAAAAATAAAAACAAAATAACAACAATAGCAATAAAATATAAAGTATATGCAATAGGAGACTGCCAAGGGGCGTAAGCTACACTAAATTTTAACTGAATGGGGTCACTTGTGATCACTCCATTTCGCTGTTGAGTAGACACAGACAAAATATAATCACCAGGTTGTAATTTAGTAAAAAACACCTGGTTAGATTTTAAATCGTTGTAGCTCAAAGATGAAGGGCCTGTAAGCTCAACTTTGTAGTAGGTTTTATTAATATTTTTATAGTCAAAATTTGAAAACCGAACCGTTAAGCCCATATCGTCGTGCTTAAGCATTAATGGATCAGTGCTGTATTTTGAAGGGGAGTAATTAAGGGCTTGTGAAAACAAACTAATATTAGTAATTGCTAAGTTATTATTGATTTTTCGCTGTTCATTATCAAACTGTTCTGGGTCAAACATTAGCACGCCGCTACGGTTACCAAACGCTAACTCGTTGTTGTGTAACCTTAATGCTGCTAGTGCTGTAAATTGATTGTTACTTAAGCCATCTTTTATTGTGTACGTGGTGATGTTAAGCGTATCTAAATTAAGTTGATAAAGACCGTTATCAGTACTTATCCATAAAAAGTCTTTATTATCTGCAATAAGTTTAAAAATAGAGTTAGTATTTAATGAGTTGTGTTTATCAAATACATGCACTTGCTGATATGTTTTAGCGTTTACTGCAATTAAGCCTTCTTGGGTGGTGGCTAACCACAGCAGCTCTCGCTGAGCATCGTAATAATAATTCTCTACTGTATGGTAAAGATTGTTTTTTGCTGTTTTAGATTTAAAAATAGTAATTAAAGTCGCTGTTTCTTCGTTGTATCGATAAAGCGTGTCAGAGGTACTTAACAGTAATTCGCCAGGGAAAGCCTCAGAGGGGGTATGAAACGTATATGCAAGCATGGGCGATACCTGATCTTTTAGTCCATTAATAACTCGGTTTTCGCCTGTGTTACCATTAAATATATAAAAGTTATCATTGTTTATATAAGCAAAAGTATCGGGTGCAACTTGTGCAATGCCGAACGTATAGTTGGTATTTAACTTGTACTGAGTAATGTATTTATTTTTTTCAAATGTTGTTGTTTCTTTATTAAAGAGATCGAGCCCGGAAGAAGTTGCTAGCCATAGGTAGTTATCGCCTTTGCCATATGCAGGGAAAATATCACCTATAGCCGATAGGCCATAAACCGCTTTGCTATCTTTAGATTGTAGATATAAGTCACTCTTTTGGGTTTCTAAGTTATACTGAACAAGCCCATCGTCAGTGCCTATCCACAGTAATTTACTATTATCTTGGTAAATAGTGTTTACAATATTATTTTCAGGTAAGGTTATTTTTTTAAACTTTTTTGTTTGTGCTGCCCAAGTAAATATTCCATGTGTTCTAGAGCCTAACCAAAGTAAGCCCGACTCATCAAACATAATATCGTTTATCGTGTTCTCTGTTACGTTGTAGTTACTATCTTTGAAGTTTAAAATAGGGCTAATGCTTGTGTTTTTTCTATCGAATTCAAATAACCCACTTTCTGTGGCAATAAACTCACCATACGGTGTGTTTATATAATCCCAAATATTATAGTCACTTATCAAAGTTGTTAATGCTGAAGGGGTTATATTTTTAATTTCATCAAAAGCAATCCGATACATTCCTTCAACCGTACCAATTAGCAAACCGAGCTCATCATCTATGGATAAAAATTTAACATTGTTGCTATCGTTTGTAACTTCTTGAATGTCGTTAAGTGTTATTTGTTGTAGGTCGTTATTGGCAAAGTTATAAACATATAGCCCTTGATCGGCACCAATATACAATGTGTTTTGGTATAATGATAATGCTCTAATAAACATATTTTCATTAGGCAAAGATGAGATGAGTGTTAGATCTTTTGATGTTTTACCATATCGGTAGATGTGCGAATCAATAGAAAAATAAAAATGCGCCGGTTGTTCAGCAACAGCCTGAACAGGAGAGAACTTTTCTTGATTTTGGTTTAAGTGCCCTGAATATATTAGCTCTGCTTGCAAGGTATTAGGGTTAATCAAATAACTTCCTGCAAGTTGAGTATTAACCAGAATTTGGCCGTCAATTGCTTTATAAACACTATTAATGTAGTTATTTTTTAAACCCAATTCGCTCTCGTAAGGCGTGACTTGGTATCCGTCGAATCGGTATAAACCTTTAGTTGTAGCAATCCATACATAGCCGATGTCATCTTGGAGTGATTTCACTATAAAGCTTTGCGACAATTGTTCGTTGTTAGTGATACGTTGTAATTGTTCTGAATAAGTTTGTGAAGCAAAGCTATGCTGCGAGCAAACAAATAAAAACATATAAACAATAAAGAAAAACTTACTCAAAAGCACTTATCCTTACAATGAACAAGGTTGGTATTAAATATTGGCGTGATATAACTTGAGTTTAATTCAAAAATTACAAAAAGCATTAAATGTAAACTGTTTGTTGTATTTTTGTTGGTGTGTTACAAAGTTAATCTGATTATAACGTAAGGACATAGTATGAATTACGCAGGAAATATTAAAGCAGAGCACAGTTTACTTTTAGTTATCGACTTACAAAGTAAGTTAGCACCAGCGATTGCTTCGTTTAACGACACGCTAGATTGTGCTCTGCAGTTAGCAAAAGCAAGTGCTATTCATCAAATTCCTTCAATAATTACAGAACATTATAAAAAAGGACTAGGTGAAAGTGATGAGAAAATAAAATCTGCGTTACCTAATGCACACTATTTTGAAAAAATTAACTTTAGTGCCTGTGTGCAAGAGGGGTTTTTAGATACTCTTGCGCAGTTAAAGCGCCCGCACATAGTTGTTATTGGCACTGAAGCGCACGTTTGTGTGTTACAAACATGCTTAGATTTATTGCAGCAGGGTTATGCGGTCACTGTGGCAGCTGATGCAGTAGCATCAAGAAACACAGAGCACAAAGCTATTGCACTAGAACAGCTTCGTCAAGCCGGTGCTATAGTGTCTTGCGTAGAGACCATCATATTTCAATGGACAACAAAAGCAGGGACGTCTACCTTTAAACAAATACTACCAATTGTTAAGTAGCGCATTAAAAACGGTTTTAAATCAAATAATTTGTACTTTTGTTTGATTTAAAATAATAAACAGCGAGCTGTTTTGAGTTCAGGTAACGGCTGAACGTGTTTAATTTAGAACACAATTAATTTAAGGTTTTTATGTCTAGTGTAAGTCGGTTATTTACAATTATTTTTAGTCTTTTGTTTATTGAGTCTATAGGTATTGGTCTTTATTTTGGCACCCTAACAGAAGCATTTCTTGTCGGCTTACCGTTATGTTTGCTCCCCATTTGGCTTTTAAAAACCCAACCTGATAGCAAAATGACCCCGCATGTTGTTGCGGCTGCAATTATGATGTTTTCATTTTTACATATTCAACAAGCCTATGGCCTTATTGAAGTGCATTTCGAAATATTCATTTTCTTAGCCATGCTAATAATGTTCATACAGTGGCGAGTGTTTATTACCGCTATTGTGTTTGTAGCTATACACCATTTATCTTTTTACTACCTGCAAACACAAAATACTGGTTTTTACGTATTTGATCCAGACCGACTCGCTTTTTCAACTGTGCTTATTCACGCAGCGTATGCCATTGTGGAAGCGCTTGTGGCCGGTTTTATTGCTAAAACACTGCAGCTTGAACGCCGTGCGGGTTTATCGTTAAGCTATGCCACAGAGCAAATAATGCAAGATCCAAATCAAGTTAAGCTTTCTATGCGAGCAGATGACACAACAAGCAAAGCGGTAGTTGGTTTTAATACTTTACTTGAGTACTTATCAGATGTGATTAAGCAAGTTCAAGTACAGTCTGACTCTTTAAAAAATAACTCTAAAGAACTTATTCATGTTCATGATGAGTTAGCCAATAGCGCGCAGCAACGAAACGCGCAAACAGATGTTATTGCTAATTCAGGCTCACAAGTTGCGCATGGTTTTAAGTTAGTTGAACAAGAAAGCGATACTTTAAAACAACAAGTTAATAGTATTACTGAATCAGCCAATGTTGCGCTGGAAGAAGTATCACAAACCGACAGAAAAAGCACCGAGCTACTCACCTTGTTAACAAATACTGAAGAGCAGTTAAGCCATTTAGTGGCCGCTGGCGATGTTATTACTAGCTTACTCAATGAGATTTCAGGCATAGCCGACCAAACTAATTTATTAGCCCTTAATGCTGCAATAGAGGCCGCACGAGCGGGGGAGCATGGCAGAGGGTTTGCTGTTGTTGCCGATGAAGTACGCTCGCTTGCAAATAGCAGCCAAGCAACAACAACCAAAATAGCGTCTACGCTTACTGATCTGGTAAATAATAGTCGCACGTCAACTCAATCTATGAATCAATGTGTAGAATTTGTGGTTGATTTAACAAAAATAAGCGCAACGATGAAAGAAAAAATTTCGTCAATGAGTGATCAAATTCAAGCGGTATCTGCCAGTACTAACTCAGTCGCTCAAGTGGTTGCCGAGCAGGCTGGAAATACAGAGCAAATAGCAATGAGTACAGATCAAATGCGCCAAAATCAGTATCAAGAGACTAAAATAGTTGAGCAGTTAACGGCTAAAGTACAGCTGATAGACGTAAGTATTGATGTATTAGAGCAAAGTATTGCAAAATTTAAGTAAGTCTCGTTATTTCACCATTAGCTTAATTTGTATATGGCTTGCTTTTGTTGTGTCGGCACTTGTTTACTTTCAGCTAGGGCAGCTAAAGCCCTTTGATGAGGGTAATATGCTTAAACAACAAAACTGGTTTTCGCAATTTAAAAACCAAGTACTGTGGCAAAACAAAGACAGTGCTCAACTTGTGATTATTACGCAAGAAAATTGCGGCTGTACAATTCAAGCACAGCCTCATTTATCAGCCCTGCAACGCTTTGCTACAAGCCAAGGCGTTGAAGTGCAAAATTTTGTATTAAATAATGAGTTAAAGTCAGTGATCCCTGCCACACCTGCCGCCGTTTTAATTGATAAAAATGGTGAGTTTGTTTATGCAGGGCCTTTATCTGAAGGGCTGGCATGCTCTCAAGGTAGTGGCTTTGTGGAAACCGTTATTAGTAATTTACAGGCCGGATTTAACTCATCATTATTAATAGCGGATACAAAAGGCTGCTATTGTGTAAATAACGCCTAAATCATATACCCTTATATAAAAAGCGCTTACAACTAACTTGTATAAAAGTAGGTAAGCGCTTTTTATTGTTTAAAGATTAAAGAGTGATTTAAACGTTATTTAATCATTATATAGCCACTAAACCATAAATACCCAACAGTACAAAAACACTGGCTGCTATCGCTCTTACGGTATTTAATGGAATTCTTTTTAGTAACGCCTTACCGGCATAAATAACAGGGACATTGGCAATTAACATGCCTACTGTAGTACCCACCGTAACCCAAAGTACTGATTGATATTGTGCACCGAGCAACACGGTTGCAATTTGTGTTTTGTCCCCAATTTCAGCAATAAAAAATAAGATTAAGGCCACTAAAAATGCACCATAGCGGTCGTATTTATGGCTCACTTCTTCATCTTTATCTGGAATAAGTAGCCACAGCCCTACCACAATAAAGCTTATATTGACTATCCAAGGTAAGTATTCGACGGCAAAGTTCCCGCTTAGCCAATCACCAAACCATGCAGATAAACCATGATTAATAATAGTAGCAGCGAGAATGCCTAAAATAAGTGCAATTTTATTATGAAAGCGAGCAGCTAATAGTAAAGATAAAAGCTGGGTTTTATCGCCTATTTCAGCAAGGGCAACAGTGACGGTAGAGGTTAAAAAAATATCCATTAATATAATCTTCAGGCGGGAATACTAAACCAAGGCAAACAGCTATCTCCCGCCATGAGGATAGTGTCTACCTAGGTCTCGCCGATAACGCTTGCTACAACATTACAAACTTACCATGCATATGAGATGCAATTATGTTGATAAGTTTACTCATTACTGAGCGGGCTACTCCCCTAAGAGGGAAGCGATTATTCCACAAAGTTTAAAGCAGGTAAATATATTCGGGTAACTTTTAAATTTAAAAGGTGGCTTTGTGGCGTTAGTGCACAAATAAACTTGCTTTTGGCTATCAAGTTAGCTGTAATAATAAACAGAAGGAAGTTGAACAATTTGAAATTATATGAACGTGTAAAGGAATTTAAATATGCAATCAACAGTCGTTAAATCAACAATGGCAACCATTCAAAATGGAGTTATGAAAGCGGACGGAAAGTTTTGGATTACGCAAACCGACTTAAATTTTGAACCTTTTAATGAAAAATTAGGGTTAGAACCATATACAATTGCCCGTGATACAATTTTAAAAGTGGTTGAATGTAAAGGCAAAGGCGCAGGCCTTGTTCCAATAACAGCTGATGCGATAGAGGTTTTCACGCAAGATGGCAGCTCGTATCAGTTTATACTCTCAAACCCCAGTGATTGGATAAATATATTGTCAAATCAAACTAGTGCTTAAAGTAACAAGCATGCCATCATTTAATCATTGTAAATGATTGAGTGATGGCAAATGATGTTTTCATTTAGGTATCAGCTGCAATATGCGGCAAAATGAAAGTACCTAAACTTTAAAGACATTAACTTGCCCTTGTAGCATTGCCGCAAGCTGTGCGAGTTCCTGCGATGCCTGTGCATTTTGCTGTGAGTTTTCGCTAACCGACGTGATACTCGCACTAAACTCATTAATGCTAGCGGTTGCCTTTTGAGTATTGTGAGCAAGTTGCCTTACTTAATCGGCTACAACGGCAAAACCACGACCAGAATCGCCAGCTCTTGCTGCTTCAATAGCTGCATTTAAAGCTAACAAGTTAGTTTGCTCAGCAACGCTTTGAATCATCATAACAACTTGGTTTATATCATTGGTTTGTGTATTTAGATCTGTAATGAGCAGCGTATTAGTATTAACCAAAGTTGAAAGCGTATTTATTGACTCGATATTATCAGCAACAGCTTGTTGCTCTTGCTGCGTTGCTGAACTGGCAACCTGAATACTAACAGAGTTCATTTCTTCAGCTGCAGAGGCAAGTGTCAGTGTTGCGCCTGCCATATCTTTTACTAAACCTTGGATCCGAAGTAGCATATCATTAAAGTTAGATGCGGTATCTGCAATCTCATCCTTACCTTGAACCTCAGCACTAGCTGTTAAATCAGCATTGGTCGCAATGTGCGTTATGGTATCGCGTAATGACATTAATGGGTTTTGTATCGAAGAATAAATAAAGTAAGCAACAATCAGTAACAGTAAAATCAATATCGCGATTATCACACTCATTATCAATTTTATAAATTGATAATTCTCATCAGCTTTAACTTTAAAATCACTTGCTTCTTTAAGTTGTAAATCAATTAAAGCTTGGTAGCTGGCACTCAGCGGATCAAATAATTGGTAAAGCTCATAAACAAATTGCTTTTGTGGGATTAATAAAAACTCACCACTATTAATACTTACAATTAAATTTTTCAAGTGCGTAAGCACAGGCTGTAGTTTACTTTCAACATTATCTACTAAGCGCTTTTCTTCAGCTGTTAGCTGTGTGCTCAGGTAGGCTTTCCATTCATTATCAGCCGTATTTCTAGCATCATTAATATTCGCTAAAAGCGCTGATTTGGTAATAGACTCAGCACGATACTTGTGAAGTAAGTCAACAATATTTACAGCGTAATCATCAGACACATGTTTAATTTACTTTAAGTGGTACGACACGATCGTCGTATAAACTATCAATCCCTGCTACTAACCTTCCCATTGTTTGCAAGAAGCCAAGCAAGTTATGTTTTGATTGAAGTTCCGCTTAGCGCTGTGAGTTAAACCATTCTA
Organism: Pseudoalteromonas sp. 2CM36K; assembly: GCF_023161865.1. Taxonomy (NCBI): domain Bacteria; kingdom Pseudomonadati; phylum Pseudomonadota; class Gammaproteobacteria; order Alteromonadales; family Pseudoalteromonadaceae; genus Pseudoalteromonas; species Pseudoalteromonas sp. 2CM36K. The sequence continues at coordinate 49,434 of NZ_JALNTK010000002.1, read as the reverse complement.
TGCAACACACAGCTTAAATCGCTGCGCAGGTGTTTCGTATTCTAGTATTTTTAGCGAACTCTCATTGCCAAGGTGATTATGGATCGCATGGCTTCGCTACTTATCTGACCTACGTCAAAAGGTAGGTTGGTTAAGCCGAAGGCGCCACCCAACAGAGTTTCTAAGCATCAATTTAATAATGAAAAACTTACTCAAAGAAGGCGTTCATTAAACTTTAATGAAAAAATGATTGAGCACAGACTGACAGTATCGTTCAAACAATATTCCTATTAATTTCTTTTTTAATGATTACTATCGCACTTACTGTATAATTAATTTATTATATAACTAATTTGTTATGGAGTGGTTATGAAAGTTCTATTTTTATGCACTGAAAACTCGGCTAGATCTATCATGGCCGAGGCGTTGTTAAAACATCATGGTAAAGGTGAGTACGAGGTTTACAGTGCTGGTACTGAGCCAAATAATGTGGACAGCCGAACGCTGTCAGCTATTGAACACTTTGGGTTGCGTACCGATGGTTTACGCTCAAAACACCTTGATGAAGTTAGCAATATCCATTTTGATTTTGTTATTACCCTGTGTGATAAAGCGGCAAAAGAGTGCGATAGCCGAGTTAATGGCACTAATTGCCTTGCATGGGATTTTCCTGAGCCTCGCTCCCGCAAAGAAGCCAATCCGTTTGAAAAAACACTACAAGAGCTAAATGAACGGCTCAAAATGTTTTTGCTAACAAAAGAAAAGCAAAAACTAGCGCCAATCACACCAACTACTTTTTACAAAGCGCTAGCTGATGATATTCGTTTGAAAAGTCTATTAATTATTGCTGTTGAGGGTGAAGCTTGTGTTTGTGAGCTAATGACTGCTCTGAGTGAAGAGAGCCAACCTAAAGTTTCTCGTCACTTAGCACAACTCAGAAAAACGGGCATTTTATCCGATAGAAAACACCAGCAATGGGTTTTTTATTCGATAAATCCAACACTACCAGAGTGGATGAAGCAAACTATTACATCAACGGTAGTGAATGATCCCATTTTCATTGAACAAGAGCTAGCCAGATTAAATGCGATGGGTGATCGTCCCACGCGTGTAGCAAGCTGCTGTAACTAGGGAGTATTATTATGGGAATTTTTGAACGCTATTTATCTGTTTGGGTCGCTATATCAATTGCTGCAGGTGTCTCATTGGGGGTTATTTACCCGCCGTTGTTTGAAGCAATCGCAGAGCTCGAAGTGGCGCATGTTAATATCGTCGTTGCCATCTTCATTTGGGTAATGATCTACCCAATGATGGTACAAATAGATTTCTCAACAATTAAAGAGGTGGGTAAAAATCCACAAGGACTGGTGTTAACTTTAGTGATTAACTGGCTTATCAAACCATTTTCTATGGCTGCATTGGGTTGGCTTTTCTTCGAAGGATTGTTTGCCGATTTTGTTTCGCCAGAAACCGCGCAAGAATACATCGCAGGAATGATTTTACTTGGCGTAGCGCCATGTACAGCAATGGTATTTGTCTGGTCCCAACTTACTAAAGGTGACGCAAACTACACCTTGGTTCAGGTATCGGTTAACGACATTATCATGATTTTTGCTTTCGCCCCACTTGCAGGATTACTGCTGGGGGTATCGGATATTCATGTGCCGTGGGGAACTTTGTTTACCTCTGTTGTGTTGTACGTATTACTGCCTTTAATTGCAGGGATATTGACCAGAAAGCACCTAAATGCCTCAGGTCGTGATGAAACAACTATCACAACCTTGTTAGAAAAGTTAAAACCATTTTCTGTCATTGGTTTACTAGCCACAGTTATGCTGTTGTTCGGCTTTCAAGCTAACACTATTTTAGAGCAACCACTCAATATTTTGCTAATCGCGATTCCGCTGGTTATTCAAACTTATGGCATTTTCATCATTGCCTATTTTATTGCGCTAAAAATCAAGCTTAAACATAACATTGCAGCTCCATCGTGCTTAATTGGTACATCAAATTTCTTTGAGTTAGCTGTAGCTGTAGCTATTTCTCTTTTTGGCCTCCATTCCGGTGCAGCACTGGCTACAGTCGTTGGTGTACTTGTAGAGGTGCCTGTGATGCTATCTCTTGTTGCCATAGTTAACAGAACAAAACATTGGTTTAACTAATAATTAGAGGATCTTTATGCAAACTCACCCATTTGACAAACTGACACTTGATAACGGCGCTAGCTTTATTTTCACGCCATGCCCAGGAACGAAAGACGTAGACTTAACGACATCAGTAAAGCAATTGAAAGGTGCAGGAGCGCAAGCGATTGTCACTTTAATGTATGATATAGAAATAAAGAAAAACGAGGCCGAAACACTTCCTCAAGTTTGTAACGAACAAGGCATAAAATGGTTTCAGTTACCTATTTTAGATGATGATGCGCCTAATGATGACTTTGCAACGGCGTTCAGATCTCACCTAGATGATGTGTTAGTTATTTTGCGTAATCAGGGCACGATAGCTGTGCACTGTAAAGGCGGTTCAGGTCGCACGGGCTTAGTGATTGGCATACTGATGTATGAGCTAGGTTACAACAAGACAAGTATTATTAATCAAGTACAGAAAGTACGCCCTAAGGCGCTTTCTAACCCTGTGCAACTTTCATTTTTTAATGAATATCAAAAAGTAGGAGTTTAACCATGACAATTAAAATTGGTATTAACGGTTTTGGCCGCATGGGCCGATTAACGCTTAGAGCAGCCTTTGGTTGGCAAAATATTGAGTTTGTGCAAATCAACGATCCTGCTGGCAACGCAGAAACACTGGCACACCTATTAAAATACGATTCAGTGCATGGCACTTGGTCACATGATGTATCTAACGATGACAACAATGTGATAATCAACGGTCAAGCTATTCGGGTCACTCAAAATAAAGTAATTAATGATACGGATTGGTCTGAATGTGATGTCGTCATTGAAGCATCAGGTAAAATGAAAAAAATCGATCTGCTGCAAGCCTACTTAGATCAGGGTGTTAAGAAAGTAGTGGTCACTGCACCAGTGAAAGAAGAAGGCGTACTCAATGTGGTGATGGGGGTTAACGACCACCTTTATAATGCTGAAAAACATGCCATTGTAACAGCTGCGTCTTGCACCACAAATTGCTTAGCACCAGTGATAAAAGTATTACAGGATAAAATCGGTATCAAACATGGTTCAATGACAACCATCCACGATATAACTAATACTCAAACGATTTTAGATGCACCGCATAAAGATTTACGTAGAGCGCGTGCCTGTGGCATGAGCCTTATTCCAACCACTACAGGCTCAGCAACGGCTATTACCCATATTTTCCCTGAACTAAAAGGCAAGCTAAATGGTCATGCCGTTCGCGTACCACTGGCAAATGCATCAATAACTGATTGTGTATTTGAAGTGGAACGTCCAACAACTGAAGCTGAAATTAACGCTTGGCTGAAAGAAGCGGCTGAAGGCGAGTTAAAAGGTATTTTGGGCTATGAAGAAAAGCCGCTAGTGTCAATTGATTATAAAACTGATCCGCGTTCAAGCATTATCGATGCGCTATCAACAATGGTCGTCAACACCACTCAGGTTAAACTGTATACATGGTATGACAACGAGTGGGGATACGCCAATAGAACAGCTGAGCTTACTCGTAAAGTGGGTCTATCAATAAAAGGGTAAAGTGACACTATGAAGCGCTTGGCATCATTATCAGACGATATTAAACAATACCTCGTGGTCACAGGCAATTATTGGGCATTTACCTTAACGGATGGCGCACTACGTATGTTAGTAGTGCTTCATTTCCATGCGTTAGGTCATAGCCCGCTTAGTATTGCTATGCTGTTTTTGTTTTATGAAATCTTTGGCGTTGTAACCAACTTGATTGGCGGCTTCTTAGGTGCTCGTTTAGGGCTAAATAAAACCATGAACATTGGTTTGGCTATTCAAATTGTTGCCTTGCTCATGCTAGCTGTTCCCTCTGAATGGTTAACAGTTGTATATGTGATGATTGCCCAAGCGCTTTCTGGTATTGCCAAAGACTTAAATAAAATGAGTGCTAAAAGTGCTATCAAGTCGTTGGTTACCGATGGGCAAGAAGGCACGCTTTTCAAATGGGTGGCAATATTAACAGGCTCTAAAAATGCTTTAAAAGGTGTGGGCTTTTTCTTAGGTGGTTTACTGTTAACCTTATTATCGTTTAAAGGTGCAATGCTGCTGATGACGGGTGGTTTAGCACTTGTATGGTGTTACAGCCTTTACGCTTTAAAAAGTGATTTAGGAAAAGCGAAGAGCAAACCTAAGTTCACCGATATATTCTCAAAAAGTTGTTCAATTAACCTCTTGTCGGCTGCACGACTATTCTTATTTGGTGCCCGTGATGTCTGGTTTGTGGTTGCACTGCCCGTATTTTTGTCGCAAGCCTTTAATTGGGATCATTGGACGGTAGGCGGCTTCTTGGCACTATGGGTGATTGGTTACGGTTTCGTACAATCTATCGCACCTAAGGTAATGAATCTCAAAGAAGGGTTTTCGCCTGCTATAGAAACAACCAAATGGGCGAGTTTACTGGCACTGGTTACATTAGGTATAGCCTTATCCCTGTATTTTAATTGGCAAGTAAAAACAGTGCTCATTGCTGGTTTAATGTTGTTTGGTGTACTGTTCGCTATTAATTCATCGCTGCACAGTTATTTGATTGTTAGCATGGCCGATGCCGACGGTGTTTCTCTCGATGTTGGCTTTTACTATATGGCTAATGCGATGGGGCGTTTGATTGGTACAGTATTGTCAGGCTGGATTTTCCAGCTATACGGATTAGCGGCTTGTTTAGCGGTATCGTTTGTATTTATTGCACTGGCTGGGCTTTTCTCAACAAAGTTACCAACAACAGCAACTAAATAAGCATATAGCTGATTTAATAACTATCCTATGGCACTCATCCGTCAGGGATAGTTAACCACTCCATGATGGTAATAAGCTTTTAGCTTAATGGTTGCATTGTGACACAAAACTACTCCTTTTCTAAAATAAGTGAACGTATAAATTAGCTCAAAGGCACCTATAAAGTATTTACCCTAAAGCGTTTTAGGCAGAAACGAGTTATATCTGAATGACTGTTTTTGGCACCCAGGCGTACTTCGGCAAAGAGCGATGTGCAGACGTTGAGGTTGACTAAATATCGTAGTTACTTGATTGGTCAAACTGCTGTTTGCACACATATTCATGAAAATGAGCGACGCGCACATATAGGTTCATTTAACTTTAAAGCTTGAGAAGACATAGTGATAGTAATATCTTAGGTTATTTGTTAAAACTATATAATGTAGAAAATGAGTGTTTAATCGGCAGAAATATGCGCGATGAGCGCACTATTAAATTATTATATGGCAAGGAAGGCTTTTGAGAGTATTTAAATATCGCGGTGGTGAATTTGAAAGGGATTTAGAAACACTCTTCGAAAATTACTTTTGGGCACCTACCAGAAAAAATTTAAATGATCCATGTGAAGGGTTATTCGATGATGAAAGTGTGAATACTCAATTAGATCTTGTTTTTAAAATCTTTGTGGGAAAAGCTAATAGTTCGACTAATGAACTTGGTAATGTAAAAGCCGCATTAAAGGACGTATTCAGTTTTGTCGATAAGTCAGGCATATATTCGTTAAGCCGAACATCATTAGATGAGTTGCTATGGGCTCATTATGGTTGTAATCACACAGGTTTCTGTGTTGAATATGATTTAGATAAATTAATTGAATATGAAAAGAATGATTACGTTTACTTAGACGTTAAATATAAAAACTCTCCGCAAGTAATAAGTGTTTCCGATATAGACACAAGTAGTCAAAAAAAAATCTTGAATAAAATGTTCGGGATCAAATCTAAAGCTTGGAGTTACGAAAAAGAAATAAGAGTTATAACATCCAGCTCTGGTAAACATAGTTATGATTATCGCGCCGTAAAAGCTATCTATTTTGGATTAAGAATGTCAGATAGTGATAAAAATAAACTAATGGATAAGCTTAAAGGCCGTGGTATCAAATATCACCAGATCATCTTAAATCCTAAGAGCTATAAATTTTCATTTATCGCCATTGAAGATCCCTATAAGAAAGCCAATAAATATAAATATTCAATTGCGCCTATTGCTGAGTATGCTATTACACCTGAATATGTAATTGAGAAATATAAACCGTATGTTGAATATTTATCTAAAGCTGCTGAAATCGTTCGTAGAGAGCCAGACTGTAACGAAGTCGAAATGGTTGAGTTTAGCACTTCAAAAGGCGACATTAGTAATCCTGTAATATTTGTTCAATACATGCGTAAAGAGAATAGGTACGTTAATCACTACTTATCGATTCAAGAAATTGACAGTCAATACAAAGAAATTACAGATATCGGTGAAATTGCCATATAACAAGGGTTTTCAAGTCGGACTAGTAACTGCTTGCTCGGTTCTACTTTGTTTCACATTTTAGCAAGCTATTACTAGTCGCCTAATACGGCGTTATATTTTTAATTGAGTTCAGAGGTACTTGATGGCAAAAGCTAAGTTGTCTCGAGATCAGAAAAGAAAGAAGAAGCTTGAAAAGAGACGTAAAAAAACTAATGTGGCAGTTAAGTTGCCATCAGGAGTGAGGAGTATTTCTAGGCGTCAATTTGATGCTTTCTGTTTTTCATGTCATCCTATGGCGAGAAGTACAGCAGATGAAAAACAGTGGTTTATTGCATACGATAAAAAAATTCTAGCAACTGTTTTTAGAGATGCAATCGATAATGATTATGGCTTTGTTGTTATGGGGCGTGATACTAGAAAAATATTTAGGACGCTAGAAGTCAGCAAAAAATTTAAACCTAGTGAACTAGATGCTCGAAATGAATTAATCAAATCTATTAAAAAATATAAAAATGATGATAACTCTTTTTACCCTCAAGGGGATGAAATTAAATTAACCAATGAACTTTTTGAGCCTTTAGTTGAGCGAGAAAAGTTGAATCCCATCTATATAGCATTAGCTGAAGAACCTAGGATGGAAGCAGCTCGAAATTTGATAAAGGAAATAGTGTATACTTTTGATGACCCTGATGGTCATTATATAAAAGAATTTCAAACACATGGCTTTGACGCTCGCCTTTGGGAGTTGTATCTATATATCTATTTCCACGATAAATTCACTCAAATTAAAGGGAATGCTGCACCTGACTTCCACATTACTAATGAGGTGCATGAGTATTTAGTTGAAGCTGTGACAGTGAATCCGAGTGAAAATCAAGCGCGTCCAGATGAAGAGGCGCCGGAAGATCCCGAAAAGTTACGAGAGCTTCTCAACGGCTATATGCCAATTAAGTTTGGTAGTCCTTTATATTCTAAGCTCAAGAAGAAATATTGGGAAAAAACTCATGTTCAAGACAAGCCATTAGTATTCGCAATACATGACTTTCATAGTACAGGCTCTATGACTTGGTCTAGAACTGCCTTAATGGAATACTTATACGGTTTTAGGGCATCGATTGTAGATGGAAAGCCAAAAATTACCCGCATAGAGACTCATGAATGGAAAGGTAAATCAATTCCTTCTGGCTTTTTCAATCAGCCTGACTCTGAGCATGTTAGTGCTATCTTATTTAGCAATGCAGCAACTATTACAAAGTTTAATCGTATGGGTAAGCTCGCTGGTATGGGGGGAGAAGATATTAAAATCTTGAGGGCTGGAACTCGGTTTAATCCTGAACCAGAGGCTTTTGCTGGCATACCTTTCCATGAAGATGTAGATTCGCCTGAGTATACGGAATCATGGTCAGAGAGTTTGGTAATGTACCATAATCCAAATGCCTTGCATCCTGTTGACCCTAATGACTTTCCAGACATTTCACATATATTTTCGTGCGATGAGAATGGGGAGCAAGGTTTTTATCAGCCATACGATGTGTTGAATTCGACTTCATTCGTTATTACTACAAAGGAACCGATTCCTGAGTTAGCAAAAATATAACAAACGCTTTAACCAAAGGACGTAAAATAGCAGGCTTGCACTCCTTCGTCGCTAATTTTAGCCTGCTATTTTACACCGGTTAAGCGAGGCGTTACCACTGTCTGCAATTGGCACAAACCGGAAATAGCCCACGCACTAATTCTATATTTATACATTAAGGTTTCTTCAGGCTTAATGTAATTCATTTTAATCATCCGACTATTTACTTAATCCTACCTAAGTTCAAGGTGAGATTTTAGTTAATAAATCTCAATTTAAGTGGCACTGATCAAGATTTGATCGGCGCCATATAACTTGAGAATCTCAGCCATGTAATAAGATTTCAAAACAATAACTTAGCTTGTGTTCTTTATCGGTACTGCGCCTCTTAAATTGAGAATTATTTATAGCTAAAAACTGCCCCAACACAAATTCTCATCCAGCCAAAAAGTTCTCATTCTGCCTTGCAGATTCTCATTCTGCCACTGAAGAACTCTGACTTGATTTTAATGAGCACATAATTAAGTAGATTCTGTATTCGGTAAATTAGTGGCGAACACTATACGCTAATATTTACTTAGTAAAAGTGTAGTAAATCGATTAGAAAATGGATTTTTAGGATAAAGAGAAATGAAGCCATTTAAGTGAAAGTTAAAATGCAGATATGCGAAGCTTCATTTGTAATGTTGAGTTAATTCAAATTTGGTTTGATTTAGGTTTAGTTATGGATGAAATTACTAAACTTTTATTAAAAAAGGGAAAGTTAAACTTATTGATATTCAGTCGATTAGTTTTAGTGAACTGCTGTTATTGTTATTAATAAAGCATAGACCGAGAACATGTCTCGGCCTAAAAATTAAAGTTGAAATTACAAAGTACTAAATGTCGAGTGATAGCTGTTTGTTTTGCGTTTTCGCCAACTTCAAAGTATCACAATTAAGTATACGTTTTGAATTATTGCCATGAATGTAAACGGGCCTGAGCTTACCGGTATTAATCAACCTCATTAGTTCTACCTTTGGTATACCGGTGACTTCAGCTACGTTTGCAACGGACATCGTTTTATCTCTTATAAGTTGAGTATGTAATTTACAAAAGGTATCGAATGCTTCAGGCAAAACGTGTATGGAATGCATTAAGTCTAATGAAGGTTTGTATGCTATTGATAATTCTTTATTTTTAGCAGCTATCAGTACATCAGTTATACAGATATTATGAAGAGCCATAAAGCGACGTAGCTCAGAAAGGGGGACGTAATCTTTATTGTGGCTGAACTCGGCTAAAAAGGTATAAACACCTGATATTTCAACGCGAGTATCTGTTCTTAAGGCCTTTTTTGAATCAGTTCTTATCAATCCAACTTCGACTAAAAGAGCGATTTGTTTAAACGTTACCCCAATTATAGAGGAGGCTGTTTGAGCTTCAAACCAAAGCTGAGTTATGGGAGCTTTTGAACGAATATACTCGCTATTATACATTTCATATAGTGTGGATAATGACCCCCATTCACATAGCAAATTCTGAACAATAATTTCAATTTTGTGAAACTCAATGTTCAACGGTAGATCTGTTGGTACACGTTTAGCCCTTTCACTTAAGAATACTCTAGCACTATCTGGGTTATTAAGAATATCAGCCGCTCTATTTAATAATGTGGAGGTAATCTCCTTTGGTGGGAAACTCGTTCGTGTATTACTATCGTCAACTATCACTTTAGCTATGAGGTATGCATCGTGGACTTGTTCAGGTGATTTTAATTGATTATTCAATGGTATATGCGTTAAGCGTAAGCCGCACAAAGGTGATGTGCAGCGGCCATTTAGAAGATTAATGGTAAATTGCAGCGGTGAATTGCAATGAGGGCATTCGGATAACAGGGCACACTCATGAATAATACAGTGTCGTAAAAATGGATTTTGCCACTGGGCCCTAAAATACCCATATTGGTTAACACAATCTGGACAAACTTGTGGCGTTAGCAATCTCGCATGTGTCCAGCACTTTATCTTTAATGATGATAAAGTGCGAGTTATAGGAATAAGGTGATCAAGGAGTTCGTTCTTTGTTGATCTACCTTTGATGATACTGGTTAGCATAGCCTTATTAAGTACGCGAGATTCTGATTGTATGCCATTTCTTTTAAGTAAACGAAGTACATAACCAATACCTGACTCCGCTTCATAGTAAGAGGGTTTTATTGGGAAACGCATTAGCATAACCCCGAATAGAACTGACTTCTAAGGTTTTTATCTTGCTCATTTAGATATGCATCTAATTGTTTTTTTGTTAAAAGTTCATAATCAAATGGATTGACAGCCCCAATTGCATATTTCTCAAAGTTTTCAAATAAGGCTTCTATAAGCTGATCATAGTTTTTTGCATTTCGTGTGTTATTACGTAAAAATAAATCGCGCATTGTACTCATGGTGTGCTCACTGTACGCAAGGTAAATACGATCAAGTAGCTCACTGTGCTCATCCTTTGTTAAATTTGGCAACCCAACTTGTTGAATGAACCAATTACAACAGGCAATCCAGTTTTTCGTTTTAGGAAGGATTGGCTTAATTTCAATGGGGCGCATTTGTCGACGAGACATCTGCTCGTCATCGTCAAATTTACCGGCGGTTCTACCAAATGTAATAAGGCGCTTAGCACTGCTTGTACCGGCGAAAATAATCGAACAACGGATCTTGTTGCTATCGATCAGATAGCAAAAATATTTAATAATTCGTTGAAACTCTATCCCATCATAACTTGAGGCAATATTCTGAATTTCATCAAGAATGATTAGCTCCACTTCTAGGTCTTTGAGAAGTGAGATAAGTTGGGCATCCAATTCAGCTGCAGTAGTGCGAGAGTTTTGTGTTGTTCCCTCTAGCTCTGAAATTAAAAATCGAGTTATCTCTGCAGTACTTTTTTTAAACTCCTTAAAAGCGACATAAAAGATTGGTTTTGTCGTTTTTCTGGCTTAGTAACAGGTAAAAACTGAGCGTGATACTGCTTTAATATATACGTCTTGCCAGCACCCGAGGCACCATAAATAAGTTGAGCTCGTTTATCCTCTGAAGGTACGTGATACATATTGTGGATTTCCGCTATCCTCTGCCATATCTTCATTTGTATGTCACATGCGAAAATTGTACTGGGCATAGTTACCATTGTTTTTCATTTCCTTCATCATCATTATAACGGGTAGAGGCCATTTCTCTGGTTTTGCTCACTATCGTATCTGCGTAGGTATCTTGTTCACCTGAGTGCGATATCTGTGATTTAAGTTCATTCACTTTATGAGATTTTTTTATTCGCTCTACAATGGATAAGTTCTCTTTCGTATTTTTATTGAAAGACGCTACCTTCGGGCCCCTGTGCTGTTTGCGTTTGGGCTTTTGCTTTACGAATTCAGTTATTTCACCGACATAGTGACCAGTAGGAGTATGGGAGAAAGTTTCTGTATATATTCCGAGTTGGGTCAGAGTTTGATTGCCATTTAGTTCAGCAAAGCTGACTGGTAGTTTAGTATCATGATGGTCAATATTATCAGCCACTATTTCCACAGGATTGTTCTCGCCAGGCAGTGTTGCTTGAACTGTTACTTTTCTGGCATCTAGGTCGTCATGAAACACATAAACAGAGGGGTTTTCACCCAGCTCCATGTCTGTTTTAGTAGCCGCGTATAGTTGTTTTAGCTCATCACTGTAATAATCTTGACCTAAACATCTGATAGTTCCACGTTGCTGTAATTTATGTGAGGCCTGGGCTCTGGACACGTGGAAGCAATGTTGTAGCTGATCATATGTGAATGAAGGCATAGGCGTATCAATAATGGACTGATTCCATTTTTTGATAGGCGTATGGCCAGCCTGTTTATGGTGTTTGTGCATGTATTCTGTCAAAAATATATTCAGTAGCTTTGTAAAATCAGATACCTTTATATCCGCACGTTTAGCTAATGGAATTGTGTCGAGTGAGTTCGGGTTAGTACGTTTTCCTGAATAACTTTGAAATCCAATACTCGTCTCACCACTTTGCGTTTCAATCTTCATACCCGAAAAAAAGTGATCTCTTAACACATTAAAAAATGACTCAATGAATGGCTTCTTAGCAGGTTGATTTGATGGTGTATAATGAATATTTAACTCTAGTCGCTCCGCAGCCTTTTTTATCAAACGATTATTAAACCCTGGGCCATTATCCATAATCAATGTAGTCGGTTTACGTCCATTCATTGTAAGATTACTATCTGCCATAAATATTTGACGTAAAAGATTAAGCCCACCGGCAGAGTTTTCAGGTTCAAAGCTAAGCACCACAGAGATAGGTGCGCGTGTGTATACGTCTATTGCTACATACAAAGAAATAGGCGGTGTCGGAAGACCTGTTTTGTCGTCAATTAAACACATATTTAGCACAACACGGTCGCATTCAACGCGCTGCATTGCGTAATAGGTTTTTATTCGTTTACGTAGCGTTGTTAGTCGCTTATTGATTTCCGCTTGTGAAAGGCCTTTAAAATTAGCAAGTTTTTCGGCATCAGTAAGCTCTTGTAACCGGCGGTAAAAGGTGCGTTGTGATGCGATTTGAATCTCATTATTTTTCAAGCTAGCTTCTTGCGCTTCTCGTTTATAGTTACTGTAATATGCGCCTTTGAAAGCAGAGTTATTACACGAATAGACGGTAGCGATGTAGTGCTGTATGAAAGCCTCAGTGGCCGCATTTAGCCGTATAGGCCTATTACGCTTCACTCCCGCAAGCGCCTCATCATTAAAATCTGATTGAACCCATACGCGCCAATGGCGACATACCGTTTTCCATTGCGGGTGTTTTGTGGCAATAGTTGCAGGATGTTGACTCTCGACTCGTTTGATGAGCTCATCATATGTCTTCTTGGTTGTAGCAGGGTATCCTTCACTAACCAGTTCTTTCAAGATAGATTGATAAATCAATCGTGATGTAACCGTTAACTTTTGATATTCTGTTAGTTCAATATGTGGATGCTGTGCGCTTCTTAATATAAAGCCTTGATCATCAATTGATTTCTCAAAGTCGTCTCGAGGTAATAGGCGCTTCTTAGTCTCTATACCATCACCGGAAAGGAGTATTGATGTACTGTCAACAAACGCAATAGATTCAACGTTACCGTACTTATTAGTCAAGTCAGTGCCCGTAGCATATCCGATCATTTGAGTTGACCTCGCATCAATGTAGTAGAGGCGTTTAACGGCTTCTCCATATCGAATTTATATACATTTGATGCAATTAGTCCATAAGCCTCTGACACTGGGTTTTTAGCTATACCCTCCAAGCATTCGATGAGTTCACCAAAGGTTAAATCTCCATCAGGCAGCATTGTTAATGGGAATGAATGCTCCGAGTAATACATTGTTATCAGATTAAGGTTCGCCATAAAGATAGTATTGAGCTTATCGACGATGATTAACCGTAAACCTATTTGTGCTTTTTTTCGGGTGTACTCATTAAAAAGATGAATTTTCGAGTGATACTCTTTATCAACCTGAGACTCATGATGAACTTCAATATATTCAGCGAAGCCAGAATGATATAGGACTAAGAAGTCGGGTGTATAGCGGTAAACTTTTTTGTCTATAGTCACTTCTATTTGCTCAGGCTGGGTGGCAAACAGCTTCACATTAGGGTCACATTCCAGTTTAAAAGCCAGGATCAGCTCCTGAAATGACTCGGGATTAAGTGCGCACTGATTTTTATGGGAGTAAAATCGTATAACAAATCGACCTCTGTGAACGTTAGCGTTCGTCTTTGTAACGGTCATAATTTTACCTCCCAAAAAATAAATGTCTTTACACTATAGATAATGGGTGATAAATTAAAAGGTTTATCTTTAGAATAGTTGTTCTTGGTAAGCATTTTTACATTATTCCTTTCGTCATAATTAGGCTTATCAATCCTTGGAGCCACTGAAAATTTTGTTTTATTTTCAAGGGCTAATCTCACTTTAAAATTCGAAAGTTAAGTTCAATGTTTTTTCTACGAGCAAATTATTTATTCTCAAAAAAAATTTATCTTTAAAGTACTATGAAGGTTTCTCGAGTTGTTTTTACCTTATCCAAACCGATTTTATGTTTGTGTTTAACATGACGTTGTTATGTTCAAGTAAAACACCCAAAGCGAAAGTAATATTCAGTGCTGCTCCTAAAAGCTTAAATTTAAAATTTCACACCTAGCCCCAGCAAGGTTGATGCTTTTCAAAAGGCAGTCGCTATGATTGCAGATATTGCAGAAATAGAGAAGGTTAAACTGGTCAGACCGCTAGGTTATATTCTTCCAACTTCTTTGATTTAGGTCTTAAAATCCAATAAATCCCCACTACAATTAACATTAACTGAGTGTGAATATGTGCTTTTTTTTATTTTTTGTGTTTTTTTAAGAAAAAAGAGGGGGTGTTCTCGTTTATTAAGTTAAGGTTAATGGAGGCTTAAATTTTTTTGTAAACAAGATGGAGTGACATATGAAACACAAGCCAGAAGGGTGGGTTGTTTTAACGTTTCAAACTATTGATAGCAAACCCTGCTATGTGTTGTTTTGTTCGTGGAAAAATGATGATGAATGGAGAGTAAGCTCAGGTTCAATGGTTCTACCTCACTTATCACCCTGTGGGAATTATTGGATTTGGCCTCAAATATCAGGCTCTGTATACGAGCTTCCCGTTGATGAAGAAAATGGCTATACCTTCTACACTGGCGCTGTATTAGATGAATTGTTAGTAAAAGGGTATCGCGATGGTACTAAGCTAAAGCGCATTGCACTTAAAGATATTATGGAAGATAAATAAGGCGATTATCGCCTTCTAATCTGTCTATTTTACTTTTAAAGGTCATGAGCTCTACATAAGGGAAGATATTTAGGGGCTTTGGTAGGCAAAGATGAGAATCTGTATTATGTAAATGTTGCTAGTTCTACATTAAAAGCTAATAAATGAATAGAGTATAGGTATAACTAACGCGCACTCCTTTAGTAATCCAGCCTAATAAAATTTGGCTAGTATCCAATGAGGTTCTGCTTGCGTTGCCGAAGGAGTTGATATTCTGGCTTCATTAATCTTTAATAAGCACAAATATTACTTCACAAAGGATTACTTATGGGAAAGGAACTCGATATTTATAAATTGCACAAACCAGATAGAACATACGATATAATTGACCTAGATATCGTATCGATGGCAGACCAAATTGCCGAAGAAAATAACCTCAGTTATAAAGAAGCAGTAATATTAGCCAAGATTGGCTTTCCAAGCGGCAAAACTAGAATAACGGATATAGTCAAAAACGGATTTAGCTGCAAAGTTGAAAAAGAAGCTTTATAGCAAGCCTACGACGTAAACTTATTTTCGAATTACCTTGTTTTGAACCATAAAGCGTATATTGCCCTAGGGAACTATCTGCAAGTTTACGGGGAATTTATACCGCTTAGGTGTGATAAAGAGCTAATTTTATTTAATCCACTCGTTTTCGAAGAAGAAGACGAATTTCTTACTGAAAAGGCTTACCTGAATGGTATTGAGGATGGCCTCAAATCCTTATCATTTAAATCAGACAAACATCTTGTTTTCAAATCATGCATTCAAGGCGGGACAGCACTTTATTGCAATGCTGAGTTTAAATCTCTGATTAATGAAAATAACTTAAGCGGACTTTCTTTTAATAGTGATTTAGTTAGCATTTTTGCTTAACAAGATAAGCGCGGAATGAATTCATTTAATAAGACCTAACCAAAACTGTCAGATTTGAACAAATAGAGTCAACCAAATCGAACAGACGCATTTGTGCCATGAGCTGCCTTTCCGATTTAACTCATTTCTGCCCCAAGACGAGTTAACGTAAATGCTCTAAGGGCAGCTTTTAGTGAAAACCAGTCATTGTAGTTCGAGCAATTTTACTTCGTATTGATATACTAATGTCATGATTAAAGTTGATTTTATGGTTGGACGATGAAAACAATAGGCAAGTTGGCTAAAGAACTTGATATAGGCGTAGAAACTATACGGTTTTATGAGCGGGAAGGCTTGATAAAACAGCCTCAAAAACCTCAAAATGGTTATCGTGTCTATGACGACTCAATCACCAAACAATTACAATTCATCTGTAAGGCCAAAGCACTTGGCTTTACTCTAAAAGAAGTGGCTTCATTGATGTCAATGGATGGCGATTGTGCCAAAGTAGAATCCCTAGGCTTGCTGAAATTGAACGTAATTCAAAATAAGATAGCTGACCTTCAACGCTTAGAAGTCGTCATAAAAGAAATGACTAATTCATGCCGCAACAATAACGATCAATCCCACTGCCCAATAATCGATTCGCTAAAATAGTATTGACTCCGTACCTACCTACGGAGTTCATACTCAAATCATTCAAATAATGTTAGACGTTAAAAATGATTAATAAGATTTTAGATAAAGTTAGCTCAGGTGGTGTTTGGCTTGCGGCTCTTAGTTGTACGGGGTGCTTCCCCGCACTCGGCTCGTTAGCATCAGCATTAGGATTAGGCTTTCTCTCTCACTTTGAGGGAATTGCTGTAAATACCTTGTTACCTATATTTGCAACTCTGGCATTGTTGGTAAATTTGTATAACTGGTATAAAAACCAAAATCATGCGAGAGGTATTCTTGGGGTTATTGGCCCTATAGCGGTTTTGTTAACCCTCTATCCACTATGGCAATACGAATGGAGCACTTATTTGTTTTATGTAGGTATTTGTTTGATGATTGTAATGTCCGTATTAGACATTGTTAAACCTTTGAAGGAGCAAACATGCAAAGTATAGAGTTAAATTCTACCATTACTTGCCCTGAGTGTGGCTTCAGTAAAACTGAAGAAATGCCAACCAACGCTTGCCAGTGGTATTATGAATGTGAATCTTGCAAAGTTCTCCTAAAGCCTTTGAAAGGCGATTGTTGCGTATATTGCTCTTATGGAACAGTGAAATGCCCGCCAATTCAAGAAGGTCAAAGTTGTTGCGATAGCTAAATGACAGTCTATTAATGGCAATGAGAAGGCATAAAAAGAAATAGTGAAATGTCAGCAATCGTATCATTGCAGCCTTTATCACTAAGTCACTCAAGGGCTGCTTTTGGCACAGAGCCGTCCTTCAGCTCTAACTCATTTTTGTCCAAAAACGAGTTTACCCGACCCTCCGCTTTTCGCTCAAATAAGACCCCGAAAAATGGCTCATATAGCTATCTAGGCCAACGCTTTCAAAAACAGAAGTATATTTCCGATAACTACCTTTGAATTCCTATAAACGGAAGTTTGCTTCCGAAATATAGCAATATTGGGTTAGAAACCGGAAGTTTACTTCCGTTTTGTACTTTAAGTTTATAAACCGGTGTTTAATGAAAGCTGGGAAGTCTAGAGGTACAAGCAAACATTGGGTTATTAAATTTAATAATTAGCTTTTAGCTAAATTTAGAAAAACTTTAAAGCTGGTAGTTTGATTATTTGAACTGACCTCTATATTTCCACCGTTTGCTTGCGCTAGAGCTTTAACTATTGCAAGCCCTAAACCAGCTCCATCGCTGTGTCGTTGGCGCGATTTATCGGGTCGATAAAAGCGGTCAAATAAATAAGGTAAATGCTCAGAAGGTATTCTCTCCCCAGTATTAATCACTGAAATACATATTTTATCAGCGGTAAATATTTCACTATTTACTGTGATTGATGAGCATTTTGGGGCATACCTTATTGCATTGGATAGGAGGTTTGATAATAATTGGCGAAAGTGTAATTTGTCACAATAAAAACAAAGGTTTTGACCTTTTTTCTTAAATGTAATCAATGAGTCTTCAGCCAAAGCATCAAAGTACTCAAATAATGCTTCAATTTCATCATGGCTTTTTAGAGTATTTTGAACGGGTTTAACCAGTCCATTCTGAGTTTTTGCAAGCCAAAGCATATCACTAACCATCTTAGTTAGTCGTTCCAGCTCTTCTAGATTAGAAAACAATAATTCTTGATACTCTAACAACTGTCTTTTTTTAGATAAACCAACCTGTGTTTGAGTGATTATATTTGTTAGTGGAGTACGTAACTCATGCGCAATATCACTAGAGAAATTTGATAAACGAATAAATTCACCTTGGAGCCTGTCGAGCATCGAGTTAAACGACTGCACCATATTAACAAGCTCAATAGGCACTTTATTTTCATCAAGCCTTACATCCATCTTATTAGTTTGGATGTCATGCATTTTCTGACTCAAACCTCGTAAAGGGTTCAATCCTTGATGTATAGCAAACCAAGCCACCAATAAAATGAGTACCGCAGAGCCAAACATAATAGCCCAAAGACTTTGTTGAAATTGATTGAGAAAGTGTAAATGAAAGCTCATGTCTATCGCTGTAGTAATTTTGTATTGCTGTTGCCCAGTACTTAAATTACTCACCAGAGCTCGGTAGGTGTGGGTATCATTTTGCCATGAGGTAATGTTGTTACGGTTAAAGCCAGCTGAAGCATTAGCACTCATTACAAAATCACTAAAATCTCGTTCAGAACTTTGAAAAATGAGCTCTCCTTTTGCGGTATTTACCTGATAGTAAACACCGTGATGACCCGCTACAGCGTTAGATAATTCATTTTTAAGTTTCAGGTTTGATTTATACTGTTGTCTTAAAACTAATTCAATAGATTGATTAATAACATGCAGTTCACTACTATCTTGCTGGAAAAAATGATGTTTTATCGAACTATTTATTAAGGTGGCAACTAAAGTTAAGCACGCAATAACGGTTACAGCGACAAACAACACAACACGCATCGTAAGTGATAAAGGCCGTGACTTAATAGCCATCAGTTTCAACCTCTAATTTATAGCCCATACCACGAACCGTATGAATTAATTTAACAGTAAAGTCATCATCAACTTTTGCTCTTAGCCTACGAATGGCAACATCAATCACATTGGTGTCGCTATCAAAATTCATATCCCATACTTGAGAAGCAATTAACGAACGTGGCAGTACTTCACCTTCGCGCCGTAACAATAGTTCAAGTAAGCTAAACTCTTTATTACTCAATAAAATACGCTTGCCTGCACGTTGTATTTTTCGCTTTGGAATATCCATTTCTAAATCAGCAACTATCAGTATATCGTCAACTGTTTGTACTACACCACGGCGAATAAGAGTGCGTACTCTTGCTAAAACTTCAGCAAAAGCAAAAGGCTTTATTAAATAGTCATCAGCACCAAGTTCGAGCCCCTTTACTCTATCGTCTATACTATCGCGAGCAGATAAAAATAGTACTGGGGTTTTGTTATCTGCTTCACGTAGCGACTGTAAAATTTTCCAACCGGATACGTCAGGTAACATGACATCAAGTATTATTACATCAAATAAGTCGGTCATTGCTAGGTGATGACCGTCAAGTCCATTGCGCGCCAAAGAAACCTGAAAACCAGCTTCACTTAGTCCCTGTTTTAAATAATCTCCTGTCTTTGATTCATCTTCAACAACTAATAAGCGCATACAATTCCTTCATTAAAGTCCTAACAACTACCTCTGCAAATATTATGCAGTATCTGTCACTACAGCAACATGACACCAACATTACAACTTTGTAATGTTCGCGTCATGTTTAAGACAGGTCTATTTTCTATACTCAATACATATTCTGGTATGAAGGAGTAAGGAAATGGGGTTTAAAAAGTCATCACAACAGGTTAGCACACCACGAAGACGATTTGTTCAAGGCTTAATTGCAGGAGGTGTACTTGCTGCTTTTCCGAGTGTATTACATGCTGCATCATCTTTAGTAGCAGGAACAATAACAGGCACTGTGCCCGAACTTAGCGGCAAAGTAATTGATCTGGTTATAGATGAATCGCCGGTTAACTTTACTGGCGTAGTACGTATGGCGACAACTATCAATGGCTCTATACCCGCCCCTACCTTGCGCCTCAAAGAAGGCGATGACGTTACTATTAGAGTAACAAATAAGTTATCAGTACCGAGTTCAATTCATTGGCATGGCATTATTTTACCGTATCAAATGGATGGCGTACCTGGTATCAGTTTTAAAGGCATTATGCCTGGCGAAACCTTTGTTTATAAATTTAAATTACAACAAAGCGGTACATATTGGTATCACTCACATAGTGGCTTTCAAGAAATGACTGGCATGTACGGTGTATTAATTATTGAACCGCGAGAAAAAGATATTATTAGTGCAGATAACGAGCATGTTATTCAATTATCTGATTGGACTGATGATGACCCAATGGCGCTGTTCCGCAAATTAAAAATACAGAGTGATGTATTTAACTTCAATCAGCCCACTGTTCCAGAATTTTTTGATGACGTTTCAAATAGCGGTGTTTCGAATGCTTTGCAACGCCGCAAAATGTGGAATCAAATGAGAATGAATCCTACAGATTTAGCTGACTTATCTGCATCAGCAATGACCTTTTTAATGAACGGTAGTACGCCAATGTCAAATTGGCGAGGAATGTTTAAAGTTGGAGAAAAAGTAAGACTTAGGTTTATTAATGGCTCAAGCAATACTTTTTTTGACGTTCGTATTCCCGAACTAAAACTAACAGTTGTACAAGCTGATGGGCAAAACGTTGAACCAGTGACAGTTGATGAATTTAGATTCGGCCCTGGTGAGACCTACGACGTAATTGTTGAGCCTAAAAATGATGCCTATACGATTTTTGCTCAAAGTATGGATCGCTCTGGTTACGCAAAAGGAACTTTATCAAGCTCGCCTAATATTGATGCGCCAGTACCTGCACTTGACCCTGTTGAATGGTTAACGATGACCGATATGATGGGCAATATGACCCACGGCGGTGAGCATTCTGCAATGGCAGGTATGGCTGGCATGTCAGGTATGAACTCTAAAGAAATGGATCATAGCGCTATGGAGCACGGTGCAATGGCGATGGATCATAGCAAACATGGTATGTCTGAAAACCCATTGGCAGTTGCCAGCCCTAAAGTGCGTCATGCCAAAACGGAGTATGGAGCTTCAGTTGATATGCGCGTTGATATGCCTAGAACAAATCTTGATGATCCTGGTATTGGTTTACGTAAAAATGGTCGCCGTGTTTTAACACTTGCAGATTTACACTCACTTGAAGGGATCACTAACCAGCAAGAGCCAGAAGCTGAAATTGAGTTGCATTTAACCGGAAATATGGAACGTTATAGCTGGTCATTTGATGGCTTAGAATTTGGTAAAAGCACGCCAGTGCATATGAAGCATAACCAACGTTTAAGAGTTATTTTACAAAACGATACCATGATGACGCACCCTATGCATCTGCATGGTATGTGGAGTGATTTAGAAAACGAGCAAGGTGATGTGCAAGTGCGACGTCATACAATACCTGTTCAACCCGCACAAAGAATCAGCTTTTTAACCACCCCTCACGATGTAGGGCGCTGGGCTTGGCATTGCCATTTATTATTCCATATGGATGCCGGCATGTTTAGAGAGGTAGTCGTATCATGAAACAATTAAAACTATCTAAATCATTTAGTTTATTAATGTTAACTGGGGCTTCATTAATTAGTTTCCCTTTATTAGCGCAAAGTGAAATGGCACAAATGAATAGCGCTAAGATGCAACCACAAGGAGGAAGTGCACCTAAAGATGCAAGAGACCCCCATGCTTACTCTGCGGGAACAACTTTAACAGAAGGCCCATATGCGCTTGAGGGCAATGAGCGATTAACACTCGCTGATGAGCATCCATTTTACGCATTACTAGGCGATCGTCTTGAATATAACGAGCAAGCAAACGCAGGTGTATTTGACTTACAAGCATGGTACGGCACTACCTTTGATCGATTGGTAATTAAAACCGAGGGTGATTTCAGCGAAGGAAGTATTGAAGAAAACCAAACCGATATTTTATGGGGTCATGCCGTATCAGCATATTGGGATACTCAAGCAGGTGTTCATCTTGATTACAATAAAGAAGGTGAAAATCGGCAATGGTTGGCTTTTGGCTTACAAGGTTTAGCCCCTTATTGGTTTGAACTTGATATGACAGCATACGTAGGTGAGCGAGGCAATACCGCATTTACGTTAGAGGCAGAGTACGAACTACTACTCACGCAAAAGCTAATTATACAACCGCGAGCCGAAATTACACTTTATGGCAAAAACGATAAACAAAACGAGCTTGGAAGTGGCCTATCAAGCAGCGCGATTGGCTTTAGGGTTCGTTATGAATTTACACGCCAGTTTGCGCCCTATATTGGCGTTGAATGGAGCAATAAATTTGGCAATACCGCCGACTATGCCACATCAAGTGGACAAAGTAGCAACAATACTGCATTTGTTGCGGGTATTAAATTTTGGTTTTAATCATTTTAAATAAGAGGTAATTATGAAGTTTTTTAACTCTGCAGTAGCCATTTTAGGTTTAGTGCTTACATTTTCCGCATCAGCGCATATATCACTCAAGCAATCAATACCTGCACAAGAAGCCATGTTAATGCAAGGACCAGAGGAACTTTCGTTAATTTTTAGTGGTGAAGTAAGGCTAGCAAAAGTCATCATCAAAGATGAAAAAAATAAAACAATAAACTTTGATTTCAAACCCAGCGCCACCCCAAGCACAGACTTTAATTGGTCATTACCGAGCCTAGCCCAAGGCACTTACACGGTTAAATGGACAGCACTGGGTGGTGATGGACATAAAAGGACTGGCACGTTTAGATTTATGGTACATAAAAATGAATCGCATAAGATGATGCAAGAACAATCTAATACCCACAGCAAACATAATCATTAAGTAGCAACATCATGCAATTAAGTGAATGGTCAGTGCTCTTACTATTATTAAAACTAGCAAGCTATATAGCAATTGTAGGGCTTGCGGGCACTTTATTAATGCGCTTTATGTGTGGCAACAGCAATGTTGCAGAGCATCACTTAATTAGCTTTCATCAGTTCTTAAAACGTTGGCAAATTACGTGTGTAGTTACAGGTAGTATTGCTGCACTTTTACAAGTACCTATAGAAGCTGGAGCAATGGCTGAATCAGGCTTTATGGGAATGTTTGACCCCTTTATGCTTGAAATTGTTTGGCAATCAGTCATAGGTGACCAAGCAAGGTTTAGAATACCAGCGCTTATTATTGCTCTAATTAGCGCATGTATGTGGAATGTGGAATCAGATGATAACGTAGCAGGTTATAAAAACGGTGCCGTTATACTCATCATGCTTGGGTTTATCGCTTATAGCTTCACTTTTACTGGGCACAGTGCAAACGAAAATGGGTTAGTGAAAAGTATTTTAACCTTTCACCTTATTGCCATTGCGAGCTGGTTAGGGTCATTGTGGCCGCTTTACAAAAGCTGCACTTTACTACCTACCAGTGAAGTAAAGCGGTTAATGCATTACTTTGGTCAACTCGCTATTGTTATTGTATTTGTACTACTTATTTCGGGCTTAACTCTGCTCCTGCGGTACCTAGAGTCATTTTCTGCATTGTTTACATCAGATTATGGGCAACTAATTTTATTAAAGCTGTTACTCGTCAGCGCGATGCTGTTCCTAGGTGCATGGCATAAGCTTTTTTTAGTCCCGCAAATCACTCAACAACACCATATAAGTATATTAAAACGCTCGATTACTGTTGAAATAGTAATTGCCCTGTTTGTACTTATTACAACAAGTGTATTTACCACACTTGTTGGTCCGCCTATTTAACGATTAATAAAAAGGGAAACGTATGTTAATTAAATCCTTTAATTTAAAAATTTTATTGCTACTAATTTTTAGCACTGTTAGTTCTTTTACTGTTAGTGCACATGACGATGAAAAATATTCAAAAAAAGGCAAGGCCTTTGTCAATGTTGATAGCGAGGCTGCAAAAACAGTCAGCCTATTTCATGCATCTCTAAAACAAGGCAATCGCGAAGCTGCACGTAAATTACTGGCCGACGATGTCATCATTTTTGAAGGCGGAAGTGTTGAGCGTTCTGCAGATGAATACGCGAAACATCATATGATAGCGGATATGAAATTCTTAAGTGCTGTTAATAGTGAACTACTAGAGCATCAAGTTTACACAAATGGAGACATAGCTTACTCAATTTCAAGAAGTAAAACTCAAGGAAAGTACAAAGGAAAAGATATTAAGTCTATGGGAATGGAATCAATCACATTAAAAAACACCGATACAGGTTGGAAAATCACTCATATTCATTGGTCAAATTAAGGAGTTAACAATGCGAGTAATCTACATTACCTCAGCGTTATTTTTATCATTAACTATGTCATTTTCGGCGATAAGTATCGAAAAACAACATAAAGCATTAATAACTTATGAGAATTCAGAAAAACCTAAAATTGAGCTTACCGTTTATAAAAGTAAAAATTGTGGATGTTGTAATAAGTGGATTGCTCATTTGAGCGAAAACAATATTCAAACAAAAGCAATTAACGTCAATGACATGGGGACGATTAAATCTCAGTATCAAATAAAACCAAATATGCGGTCATGCCATACAGCCGTTTCAGCCGATGGATTTGTATTTGAAGGTCATGTTCCCGCCAAACATATAAAACAGTTTTTAGCTGAACAACATCCTGAAAAGACGATAGGGCTCTCTGTTCCCTCTATGCCTGCTGGTACGCCAGGTATGGAAATGGGCGATCGCTTTTATAAATATAATATTGAAATGCTTACGCACGATTTACAGCAGAATACTTATAAGCATATTAGCAAATACGCTGAGCAGTTTTAACACTTATGGCACAACTCTTGATGTAATATTAAACATTGATTCAATGATTAAATATATAGTGGGTTTACGCCTAATAACCTGTAAGAATTACCCATTGGTATAAATGATATACAAAGTAAATGATATACAAAGTAAATGATAGAAAGGAGCCATCTAATGTCGCAGTATTTAAAGTTTTTCTTAATGATAGCCACATCAACATTAGTCATGTTTGTACTGATGTATTTGAATACTTATCAGCTAAGTCATGTTTTTTTTAGTGAAACTCGTACTTATATGGCGCTTTATATGGGAGCCATGATGGCAGTGATAATGCTACTTTTCATGCTCAATATGTATAAAGATAAAAAGAAAAATATAACAGTACTCATTGCTAGTGTTACCGTATTTGCGGGAAGTTTATTTTTAGTTCGATCACAAGCGACTGTTGATGATAGCTCATGGATGTCGGCGATGATCCCACATCATTCAATTGCAATACTCACCAGTGAAAGGGCAAAAATCAAAGATAAGCGAGTCCAAGAGCTTGCAACAAATATTATTGAGGCACAGCGTCGTGAGATTAAAGAAATGCAGTGGTTACTAAAGGATATAGAGAAAAATGGCCTAGCAGAAACTCAGGAGCAAGCACAATCTAGGACAGTACCGGATTTTAATGCTAAGTAAAATTTTATACCAATACATAAAAGGGAGCTAAACATGAGTAAATCAGCCCAACTTTTTAGAATGGCCACAGATGAGCATATTTGCCCGTTTGGTTTAAAATCAAAAGACCTACTAGAGCGAGAGGGATATACAGTTGATGATCAGCTATTAACTTCTCGAGAGCAAACAGATGAATTTAAAAAACAACACAGTGTAGAAACTACACCTCAAACATTTATTGATAATAAACGTATAGGTGGCTATGACGACTTACGCGATTACTTTGATAAGCCAAAAGCTGGGCAAGAAGGTACAACTTACACGCCCGTGATTGCGATTTTTTCGGTTAGTTTTTTGCTTAGTGTGGCATTTAGTTTTGCAGCGAATAATAGCTTATTATCAATGCAAACCGCTGAACTATTTGTAGCCCTAACAATGGCAGTGTTAGCAATACAAAAGCTTCAAGACTTATTTAGCTTTACTAATTCATTTATAACCTATGACTTAGTCGCTATGAAAGTAGTCAGGTACGCCTATGTTTACCCATTTTTAGAAGCATTTGTTGGCATTGGAATGATAGCCGGATTACCAGCCTATATTATTGCCCCTATTTCATTGTTCATAGGTGGGGTTGGTGCTGTTTCAGTGATAAAAGCAGTCTATATAGATAAACGAGAGTTAAAATGTGCGTGTGTAGGCGGTGACAGTAACGTACCACTAGGGTTTATCTCCCTAACAGAAAACCTGTTTATGATCGCTGCCGGTATTTGGATGTTTATTAAGTAAACAACAGCTTTAATTTAAAAACATAATGGTGTACTAGTCAAGTTGTACCAGTGTGATTACCAAGGGATTATGTCGGTCTAATTACCGAGCGACTCTGACGTAAATAGCATACCAGCCAGTTATTTAACTGGCTACAGTTTGTGCGGTTTCTTGTAACACTTGCGATCTTTCAACTCTCAGTGCGGTAGTGTTCAAGTTATTTCTAAGCCACATGCTGCGCACACCACCTGCACTAATATCAACACCAAGTGACTCAGTCAGCTTCATTGCGACTTTCTGTTGACCAAGATGTGGATGCTCAATTGAGAATTGCACAACCGCATCTTCTATCGCTTGATCTACACAATTTTTATGTCGCAGGTTTGGAGTCTCTTGACGTTTTAAAGCATCAGCCCCTCCTTGCTTAACCAGCTTTAAGTGACGGTGAATAGTATCTCGCGATACGCCACTTTGACGTGAGGCTGCACTGACACTTCCAAGCTCCTCAATTAGCGCTAATACTTCAAGCTTTTTCTGTACAGCCAAGTCTTCTGATGCAAGTTTACTTGGTTCGTTTACCTCTGATATTTTAAGCTGTCGTCCAGCGAAGTGAGCAGTAAACTCTTTCTTGCTCGTTTTTCTAATTTCTATTTTTTGATTGGCAATCGAGTATTTGAGAGGTGAATCAATCAAGTAAAATTTGTTGTCATAGCTGAAGGTATGATCATTACGTATTTTACGGTGATCTTTGATGACACAGATATCGTCTAGGTTGGTGTGTTTTGATAATGGTGTGAACTCAGAACGTTGTTTCGATTTCACTTGTATTTTAGTTTGCCAGTATTGAGGAATAAAGACATGTTTAAGGTAAGCATTAGCCCCAGCAATATCATTGATATTATTTAACCTAAGCTCCGGCACAAGTCGGTCTTGGAAGGTATCAAACGCACGCTCAACACGCCCCTTACCTTGTGGTGAATTAGCAAAAATTATTTCAATACCTAATTCTTCACAGGCGCGTTGCATTTGAGAGAAGTTGCAACGCTTTGGCCCGCCGAATATACCAGCTCTGTCTACATAAAGCGTTTTAAACACACCTTGGGTTTCAATACATTCTCGCATTACCTTTAAGCAACCTACGGTCGTTTCTGAAGGAAAGAACTCGGCGTATACTTCACTAGTAGCATCGTCAATCATGATAACTAAACAGTGCTTTTTATCACCAAACCAACGATGAGGGCTACCATCCATTTGCATCATTAATCCCGGAGCTTCCATGCGTTCTCTGCGTTTGCGAACATTACTACGTCTTCGTTTAGCGCGTTTAACATGGTGGATATCATGCGCCCAACTTCGTAGGGTCTCGCGCTTAACTACGATGTTTTCATTGATTGCTAACTGCTCAGCTAAGTGAAGCAGATTCAAGTCGAAATACTTTTCTTTAATCAATTTTTGAACCACTTTTTTTATTGATACCGGCGTTTTGTTGGGTGGGGCTTTGCCACTGTTACCATGAACAGCGAATTGAATACCGACTTGCTGATATTGCTTTACGTAGCGTTCAATAGTGCGTCGAGACTTACTGAGTAACTTAGCAGCATTGGCAATTGTTATCCTGCCTTCAACCACTTTAGCTATGATGTCAACGGTGAGTTGAGCTTTAGAATCCATCACAATCATCCTCAACATGCCTTCTAGTATTCCAAAAACAAAACACTAACAGACACGTAAAAAAGTGACCGACAAATTCCCTTGGTAATTAGCGATTACGACAGAATCGCTTGGTGATTAAGATACGACAAAGTCGCTTGGTGTTAACAAAGTCAAGTTGTACCAGCTCATATCTGATCTTACAGTTTAAGTGAATACGTTTAGACTTCATCAGGCAGACTGCTATGAGCGAATTGCAGACGGTCGAATTAGTTGCCTTCTCCTAGCTTGCAAGGTAGCCTGTAAAGCATTCATAAAAACATGGACGCACTATGAAAGCTTTCTTTTTCATTTTTCTATTTGTCTTTTCTATTAGCTGTCTCGCTGTTGTAAAAAGGCATGATATTCCCCCTGAGAATTATGTGTCGAAAGAAGCTCCTAACTTCTTAGTGGATATGCCTCATGAAGGGCATGGCGCTTTAATTAACCCAAGGTGGGTTGTAACTGTCGCGCATACCATTTTTTATAATTATATTGGTAAAAGTTTAAGGATTGGATCAAATACATATCAAATTGAAAAAGTGTACATACATCCTGAATTTGAAAAACCTAGCGAAAGTTTGTTGAAAGGAAATTTAGCGCCTTTAATGAGTTTTTTTAAAGCAAGAAGTGATATTGCATTAATCAAATTAACTTCGCCTGTGAGCGATGTATTACCGATTACTCTTTACACAAACACAAAAGAACAAGGAAAAACAGTTACAGTTTTTGGTAGAGGTGCCACAGGTAATGGGCTTATTGGCGAAGAGTCTGAGACTAAATCTTTGAAACAGCTGAATCACTTCCAAAATATTATCGAAAATGCAGAAACTAATTGGCTGACATTCAGGTTTGATAAGGCACCTAATGGATTACCTCTAGAGGGAATGCACGCTTCAGGTGATAGTGGTGGAGCCTCTGTCATTTATCAGGGTGGTATACCCTTTCTTGTAGGGCTTTCAAGTTGGCAATTAGCGCATGGCGATATTTCTGATTTTAAGGGTGGGTTATATGGTACAACTGCATATCAAGTGAGAATTTCCAATTATAGTAAGTGGATTAAGGATGTATTAGCTAGCGAACCAAAAACTGTCAATTAGCGTCTGTTTTGGGACTGTAATGAAGTTCGACCTAGAGCGAGAAGCGGACGGTCGTTTAAGCTCGTTCTTGGACAATTTTGAGTTACATAGGTTGTTAAATTAACTCAGTTAGAATTAGGTGATGTATTGAATAAGCGGCTCGCCACGGCGGACTTTCTGGCAGTGTGGATGATGTGCAACGCAAGCAAACTCTGTTGGTTATGACGGGTTTCATAGGGTAAGCTAGTACATAACCTACTGACTGAGAAATATTTATGGACACAATAAAGAGCAAAGCTAGAAGGCAACCTCCATACAAATCCATTTGGTTTTGGGTGTTGCCATTTTTCACTCTAATTGTAGTGTTGACATTGGTCTCTATGGCTCAAAATGTCTCTGGCTTCTCTGAGGGGCTAAAACATACATTAGAAACCTATCGGATACCGCTGGCTTCTGTTGTTTTTTGTGTTACGACATTAATTCAATGGTTGATAGCTCACAACTCAAATAAGCCATCCGAATTAGAGGAGCAGCAAGTAATAAATAGACACCTTAGAGATGAGTATGATGTTAGTGAGCGTCTTTTAATTAAGCAGTTTGGTAAATTATCCTCTGACCGTGCATTTACTTTTATTTCAACAGATGACTTGCCAGCAATTCACTCAAAGGTGTATGCGGAAGACCGTTTAATTAAACGTGGTAAACTAAGTGTCTGTGATGAAGCGATACGAGCCATTGACTACTACTTTCGGAATACCGAAAGTCTTCTAGAAGAAGCTCTAAACCTATTGCAAAACGAAGAAGCCAAAGAAACGCCGAACAGGCACATCAAAGAAAGTCTGATCATCCAGCTAATTCAGTATTTAAATCAATGTGCACTAACACTGCATTATGAAATTGGGATGAGGGTGATTAATTTGGATAGCTCAGATATAAATACCTACCGAGATGCTTTTTTCGAAACACTCCATCTAACAAACTTCTTAGGTGGAGAGTTATCCCCCATAGTGAATCAAGTGGTTGAAACCCCATCAACTGAAAAATCCAACTCACAAGAGGATATACTGAACATGTTTGTTGCTGCCCATGAAATAGCGGAGAGTTTAGTGACCAGTAGTGAAGGGGCTACATTTGGTGGCCTGTATAGAAGCATCCAGCTAAGGTCGATCATCAAACAAGCGCAGGGTTCTCCTTTATACCTATTAGCTTGTCAGGTTATTCAAGATATTGTTCTTGAACCACTACTAGGCGAAAGCGATAAAATAGGCGCTGTGGAGGTTGATGACAACTATCCAAAATATGACATATACAACCAAGCTGGAGAGAAGAAGCTAACTCTCGGTTACAAAGAGGTAGATGAGAACACTCTTACCCTCATCCTGAGCGGTGAAGGTGAGAACATAAAAACAACTGTAAGGTTTGTCGATTCGGAAAAGAAAAGGTTCGAAGTAGATAGGGGCATGGGGGGGCGCTTTACCCTTGAGTGTAAAAAAGCTATTAACCGGCACTTAGTTATTGAATAGCTATCAACTTGACGGACTGCAGTGGATGAGTAAGTTTGACCATATAGCTAGAGTTTTTGTCATAAGGTAAAGTAAGTCAAATACTAAACTGAATGCTGTGTAGAAAAACTAACGTAAAACACAATGGGGTAGAAACGAGTTGGACTTCCGAGCTTTCATTAGATACCTACTTATAATCTTAAAGTACAAAACGGAAGTAAACTTCCGGTTTCTAACCCAATATTGCTATATTTCGGAAGCAAACTTCCGTTTATAGGAATTCAAAGGTAGTTATCGGAAATATACTTCTGTTTTTTGAAAGCGTTAACCTAGATAGCTATATGAGCCATTTTTTGGGTTTTATTTGAGCGAAAAGCAGATATTGACCGTTAATCGTTTCAACGACGGCAATTAGCCATACGTTGCATGTTTGCTCCCTTACTGGTTTTACGATATCCAAAACCGACATAACGACCATTAAGCAAATACCAAAGTAAAATAGGTATGTGCTCCAATCATATAGCCAAAGAGGATAAAGCGTTAATAGCACTGCTACAGGCCCTAGAATGCTGAAGACAGCTCTGGTATGGTTTTTATTTTTGTGCCAGTTGTATAAGTTTACCAATAGTTCCAAAGATGCAAAAATAGGTAAAAGCGTATTTACAGCTATTCCTTCGAAGTGAGAGAAGAAGCCTAGTCCTAATGCCGATGCAAGTGACCTTAATGCAGGGAGGCAGGCCGTGCCGCTAGCCAAACGCCACTAGAGCCTACTCTGTCTAATATTTTATTTATCATTTGAAAGTCTATTGGTTGATATTACCATCATTCTAAACTCCGTATACAAGTACGGAGTCAATCATTTTAATGAGTCAATTATGGGGCAATGTGTTGGATCTTCGTTTTGCATACAGGTATTTGTCATACCCACAATTACTTTCTCTAAACGTTGAAGGTCATTAATTTTGTCTCGAATGATTGCTAACTTTTGTCGGTTTAATAGCTCAACTTGAGCGCAGTTGCTGTCCATAGACATTAGCGATTTTATTTCTCTTAACGTAAAGCCGAGCGCTTTGGCTTTTGTGATAAACCTAAGTTGTCCTGCTATTGTTTCGTCATATTGTCTATAACCAGATATTGGTTTTTCAGGTTGTGTAATCAGCCCTTCTCGTTCATAAAAACGAATGGTTTCTACATTTAAATTTAATGATTGTGCTAATTTGCCAATGGTTTTCATTATTGCCTTTGTGAATACTACTAATCTAAAGTTATATTTAGTTTAGCTATCCAATGATTTGATGATGCCGCACGCTTCAATTGTATTGTCTGAACCACAAGCACTTGCCATCTGTTGTAATTCAGCTTTAAGCGCCCTTAATTCTTTCATACGTTTATTCACTAGTGCAAGTTGCTGATCAATTAATGCATTAACGCTAGAGCAGCTTTCTTCTGGCTTATTTTTTAATTCGATAAGACGTTTAATATCATTGAGTGATATATCTAGGCTGCGAAAATGCTTTACGAATTCCAATTGTTTAAGTGCTTTACTATCATACAGCCTGAAATTACCTTCTGAACGGTTTGGATTTAACAGTAATCCTTCTCTTTCATAATATCTAATCGTTTGTACTGAACAGCCCGATTTTTTTGACAATTCGCCTATTTTCATCAATTTCCCCCAGACATTTGACTCTATAGTTACTATAGGATCTATAGTATAGGTATGCAACGAAAGGGATATATAAAAATGACTGAGAAATATTTAAACAATACGAATATCGTTAATTTTGAACACAAAGATATCCAATCCCTGATCGATCAACGAGGGTGGAAAAATTTGGATAATTTCAACAAAACTGGTGCCGCTTATCAGTTTGTAAAAGATGAAATAATGTTTGGCTATAACAAGAGTGATGATATTTCAGCAAGCGATGTGCTAGCAGATGGTTATGGACAATGTAATACTAAGGGTAATCTGTTAATGGCACTATTGCGTGGACTAGGTATCCAGTGTCGTTTCCATGGTTTTACCATTGATCAGCAACTACAAAAAGGTGCTATCCCAAGCTATGTATTTTGGTTAGCACCTAAATACATCATTCATAGTTGGGTAGAAGTTTACTTTGAAGGGCGTTGGATAAACTTAGAGGGCTTTATATTGGATGAGCAATACTTAAGCTCACTACAGCAGAAATTTAGCCAAGCAAAAGATGAGTTTTGTGGTTATGGTGTTGCAACAAAGTGCTTATCTTCACCCGGTACGGATTGGCGTGGAGAGGATACCTATATTCAAAAAGAAGGTATTCATGACGACTTTGGGCTTTATGATTCACCAGATAAGTTCTATCTCGAAAAAGGTACTAATCTATCAGGTGTAAAACGTTGGTTGTATCAACGAGTGATCCGACATTTGATTAATATGAATGTATCAAAAATAAGAAATAAAAAAGTACTGGAGGTACAAAATGCACAACCATAGTCACAGTCATCAGCATGGTAAAGACGACCGTATTGGTTGGGCATTTTTCCTTAATGTGACATTCACTATTATAGAATTTATAGGTGGTTGGCTCACTAACAGTACGGCGATAATGGCAGATGCCGTTCACGATCTTGGTGATAGTCTTTCAATAGGTTTTGCGTGGATTTTAAGTCGTTTTTCAGATAAAGAAGCATCAGATAAGTTTAGTTATGGTTATCGTAGACTTACACTCTTTGGCGCATTGATAAACAGTATTGTTTTAATCATTGGCTCAATTTGGATTTTATTTGAAGCAATTCCAAGGCTGTCCAATCCTGAAATGCCTGTAGTCGAGGGGATGTTAGGGCTAGCGATACTCGGCGTTGCCGTTAACGGATATGCTGTATTAAAATTAAAAGCTGGAGAAACCTTAAATGAAAAAGTACTTACATGGCACTTGCTTGAAGACGTACTTGGCTGGGTTGCTGTGCTTATTGTATCTATTGTGCTGTTATTTGTAGATTTGCCCATTTTAGATCCGTTACTATCTATTGGCTTCACATTGTTTATCTTGTTCAATGTTTTTAAAAATCTGAAATCAACAATTGTCTTGTTTCTTCAGGCCGCGCCAGATGAAGAAACTCAAGAAAGTATAAAACAGTCGCTAACTAACCTTCCAGAAGTTAATGGCGTACATCATCTGCATTTTTGGTCGTTAGATGGCGAAAGTCACGTATTAACTGCTCACATAGAATTAGTCGAAAAAACTGACGTTGATGAATTAATTAAACTTAAGGAACAAGTGGCTAAGAGACTTTCTGCCTATCGCTTGTCTCATACAACCATTGAATTTGAGTTTCCTAAAGAAACTTGCCGAGATGATGCGAATTAAACTTTAAAAATTAAAATAAAAAGATTAAATATAAAAGCAGCTTAAACATAAATTAAGCTGCTTTTTTGTTTTTAAATTTCGTCAGATTGCTGTTTACTACTCTCAGCGCCATGCGCCCATTGATATAAAATAGGCAATACAAACAAAGTTAAAATTGTAGAAGATACAATACCGCCGATAACAACTGTTGCTAGTGGTCGTTGCACTTCTGCACCAATTCCAGTGTTTAACGCCATTGGAATAAAACCTAAACTTGCGACCAGTGCCGTCATTAAAATAGGTCTTAAACGAATGATGGCACCTTCAATGATCGCTACGTAAAGGTCGCCTTTTTCATGCCAAAGATCTCGAATAAAAGCCAACATAACCAAGCCATTTAATACGGCAACACCTGACAATGCAATGAAGCCGACACCTGCCGAAATAGATAAAGGCATGTCTCTTAAATAAAGAGAAATTACGCCCCCAGTTAATGCTAACGGTACACCACTGAAAATGATCAATGCATCTTTTAATGAACCAAATGCAATAACCAAAATACCTAAGATAACAATTAGTGTGATCGGCACAACTAAGCTTAATCTTTTACTCGCTGACTCTAGCTGTTCAAAGGTTCCGCCATAATCAAGCCAGTATCCTGCTGGAATTTCTCCTTCCTGATTAATTTTAGCTTTCACTTCTTTGACAAAACCGCCTAAATCTCTACCACGAACATTGACGGTAACCACAACTCTTCTTTTACCTCTCTCACGGCTAATTTGAGCAGGTAAAGACTCAGATTTAAGCTCTGCAACTTCTTCAAGTGGCACATAGTTACCATTCTCAAGTGGAAGCGGCAGATGCTTCAAGCTATCGATATCCGTTCTTATTTGCTCCGGTAGACGAACAACTAACTCAAATCGTCTGTCTCCTTCATAAATGATCCCCGCAGATTCACCGCCAATTGCAGTAGCAACCCAGTCTTGCAGTTCGGTAACGCTCAAACCATACCTACCAAGCGCTTCTCGTTTAGGAATTACTGATAAAGATGGAACACCTGTGACCTGTTCCATTCGGGCATCAGCAGCACCGTCCACGGTTTTCACTATATTTAGAATATCTTTTGCGGTGAGTAATAACCGATCCAAATCATCACCAAATATTTTGATGCCGACATCAGCTCTAACGCCAGAAATCAATTCATTGAAACGCATTTGAATAGGCTGAGTGAATTCATAGTTGTTGCCCGGAATGTTTTTCAGTACCTCTTCCATTTCTTCAACTAATTCACTCTTTGGCTTTGAAGGTTCGGCCCAATCTTTACGTGGTTTTAAAATAACAAAGATATCAGCAATACTCGGTGGCATTGGGTCAGTTGCTACTTCTGGTGTGCCGATGCGCGAGAATACTTTATCAACTTCAGGAAACGCTTTAATACGTTGCTCAAGTACTTCTTGCATTTCTACTGATTGCTCTAGGCCAGTCGATGGAATTCTTAATGCCTGTAGTGCAATATCACCTTCATTTAATTGAGGAACAAATTCTGTCCCAAGCGTAGTTGCTAACCAAAGGCTATACCCCATTAACAGCGTTGAGAATGAGACAATAATCCAACGAAATTTCATCGCCATTTTTAACAATGGTTCATAAATAGACTTGGTTGAACGAATAACTACACTTTCTTTTTCGCTGATTTTACCTTTCATAAACACAGCTACAGCAGCAGGAACCAGTGTAACTGAAAGGATCATTGCGGAAATTAACGCCATAACGACAGTTGCCGCCATAGGGTGGAACATTTTCCCTTCAACGCCAGTTAGCGTGAAAATGGGGATGTAAACAACAGTGATAATTGCCACACCAAACAAGCTTGGACGTATCACTTCTGAAGTGGCTTCAAAAACGGTATTTAGGCGTTCTCTTAAGTCTTGCCTATGACCGTTGTGTTGGGCCTGTGCTAACCTACGGACAGAGTTTTCAACGATGATTACAGCCCCGTCCACTATCAAGCCAAAGTCCAATGCGCCGAGACTCATTAAATTGGCAGATACTCCTGCTTGCACCATACCTGTGATTGTCATTAACATGGAAATAGGGATAACAGCAGCGGTAATGAGAGCTGCACGTAAATTTCCAAGTAGAATAAATAACACAACAATAACTAAAAGCGCACCTTCAACGAGGTTTTTGGTAACGGTTGCAATCGCTTTATCTACTAACGTTGTTCTGTCGTAAACAGGCTCTGCGGTAATGCCCTTTGGCAGAGATTTTTGTATTTCGCTGAGCTTATGTTCCACTTCTAAAGCAACGGTGCGAGAATTCTCACCAATCAGCATCATGGTTGTACCAAGCACTGTCTCAATGCCATTACGAGTAGCAGCCCCTGTTCTAAGTTCTTTGCCTATAGCAACATTGGCAACATCACTTATTTTTACAGGAATACCATCGTTCTTTTTGATGATGACATTGAGGATCTCATCTATTGTCGCTAGTTGCCCAATGGAGCGTACTAAAACTTGCTGTCCGTTTTGTTCGATATAACCTGCGCCACGGTTGTCATTGTTTTTACGTAATGCATCAGATATTTCTTCAAAGGTTACCTGATGAAAAAGTAATTTTTCGGGTTTAGGCGTTATGTGATATTGCTTGTTGTAGCCGCCGATACTGTTGACCTCAATGACGCCTTTAACTTGAGCCAATTGCGGTTTAATGATCCAGTCTTGTATTTCTCTTAAGGCAATAGCGGTATAAGGCTCTCCATTAGGCATTTTAGCGTCAGGAGAAGCTTGTACGGTATACATAAATATTTCGCCAAGCCCTGTCGAAATAGGACCCATTTCTGGCTCTAAGCCAGAGGGAATAACGCCTTTTATCGCAGCTAATCTTGCATTGATTAAGTTGCGAGCAAAATAAATATCGGTTCCCTCTTCAAAGATAACGGTTACTTGAGATAATCCATATCTTGACAGGGAGCGGGTGTGAGACAGCTTTGGCAATCCGGCTAAGGCGGTTTCTACAGGAAAGGTCACCCTTTGTTCCGCTTCCAAAGGTGAATAACCGGGGGCAGAAGTGTTTATTTGTACCTGCACGTTTGTTATATCTGGAACAGCATCAATGGGAAGTTTTTGATAACTCCACATGCCAACGCCGATGATTACCATCAGCAGACTTAATACTAAATAGCGTCTATTTATTGCTAGACGCAAAATTGATTCAATCATATTGCGTCTCCTAATCGTCGTCTTCTACTTCAGATTTCAAAATATCCGCTTTTATCAGATAACTGTTTTTGTTTACATATTCAGCGTCTTTACTGAGGCCATCAATGACCTCGATATAGTTTTTGTCTGAACGTCCGAGCACAAGTGGCGCAAACTCGTACTCTTCATCTTCTTTTACAAAGACACCAAATTGTCCTCCCAGTTCTTGTATCGCAACTTTCTCGACGGCTAAATCCACCTCAAATCGGTTTATCCTTACGCTGCCCATTAATAATTGGCCTGAGGTTAGGTTTAGCTCAGTGTTATTTAAACGTACACGTGCTAAAACATAAGACTGATCTTTAGCTGGAATTATATTGGTGATGGTTGAGTTGAATGCCTGTTCACCATGCTCAATATCAACAGGTTGACCGACTTTGATTTGATTATATTGGCTGGTAAACACCTTAAATTCAGCCCACAAGGTGTCAAAATTGACGATTTCAAACAAGCTAGTGTTTTGCGTGATACCGCCAATATTTCCATTTCTCTGTAAAACAGTCCCAGAAACAGGGGATGTTATTTTATAGGTATTTAAGCTTTCATTAGATTCAATAACGGCTAATAGATCTCCTTTTTTTACCTTATCACCAACAGTGGAGTTAATTGTCTTTATAACGCCGTTATATCTAGCGCCAACTTGAAATAATTGTTCAGCGCCTATCGTCGTAGCGCCGTATACAGGGATAGTTTGGTTCAACGTTTTTGAAGCTAAATAGGCTGTTTCAACACCAAGCCTTTTTGCCATGTTATTGTTTATTTTGCTAATGCCTTCTTCGCCTTCATGTTCATCTTCACTAGCGATAACACTTTGAATGGGTGATAGATACCCAATAAAAATCAATAGTGCGAGTAAATAGTTTTTCATTTTGAATTCCTAAACGATTCAGTTAATAACTGAATCAATAAATTGTTATTAAACTTAAAGTGATGTTTATTTAGAGTGACAGCGCTTCGTTTGTTAGTTTTTCTATCTCTGCGCCATAAATTAGGGCAGCAGATGCCGCATCAATGAGGGTTCGCCGAGCATTTAACAGCTCTTGTCTAGCCGATACATAATCAAGATATCCATATCGACCTTTTTGATAGGCGTCTTGAGTATCTTCCAGTGCATCTTCAAGCATTGGGATAACCGACTGCTTTAATGAATTAGCTGTTAATATGGCTTGTTTTCTATTGGAGTATGCTCGTAGTAAGTGATTTCTAAACCTCAACTTAGTCGCCTCTTTCTCTATGGCAACTTGGTCACGCTCTGCTAGCGCACTAGCGATTGCACCAGAATTTCGCTTTTCAGCAAACAAAGGTAAGCTAAAGCCAGCGACCAGTGCCGTATCATTGGCTTCTTGAGAGCGCCTAACACCAACAGACCATTTGATATTGGCCGTTGACTCTGTTTTAGCCAACTGTAATTCGGCCTCTTTTAGTCGCTGCTCACTTGCATAAACTTGAATAGCAGGGTTTTTCTCTAATTTCGCAAAGAGACTACTAAAATCACTATCATTGCCAAACTGAAACAGATCTCCAGTTACTCTAGAGAATGACACTGATGTTTCTCCCCAGTAAGCTGATAAAGAAAGCTTTAGATATTCCAAGCGCTTTTGTTCAGATTGAAGGGTGAGGTTAGCCTGAGCAATAACTGCTTTTGAACGTTTCACTTCAGCCTCAGGAGTAGCACCTGCGCGGTTACGCTGAGATACAATCTCTAACGTTTCTTGTGCTAAGCTCAATGCATTATCTGCCAATATCACTCTTTGTTGGGCTGCAAGTACTTCCACGTACTTCTCAGTGACTTGAGCCATTAAATTAAGCGCAGAGACTTCTTTCTCAGCATTGAGTAGTGCTCTTGATTTTGAAACAAGTCCAATCCGCGCTGAGCGTTTATCTCCCATTTCGATAACCGAAGATAGAGCGACTGTTAATTCAGCACTGTCGAATGCATTAAATTCACCTGAGCCTGCAAAGTTCTCAGCTTCAACTTCTAGTTCATAAGCGGGATTTAAACTTGCTGTTTGTTCTTGTCCTGTTAATGCGGTTTGTTTGAAATCAAATATTTTGAGTTCAGGATTTTGTTTAAGCGTCCACTGAATTGCCTCTTGAAGATTTAACTGCTTTTCAAAGGCATAAACATTAAATGTAAAAAGTGACAACGCGAGAAACGCGATATATTTAAGCTGAGGTGTTACACACCTCAAAATTGCTATCTTGCGATGCTCACAGGTATTAAGTGCCATGTATACTTTCCTATAAATTAATATGTGATATTTAGGTCATTAACATTTGACCTTTCTTAATTTTCTATAAAATTTAGGCGTATTTAGGTGGGCGGAATGGCACCGACATATAGCCTTTTAGCTCAGGAGAAACTAAGGCGTAGGTAAGGAAATATTCTATTTTTTGTAAAATATTACAAGAATAATCTGCATTTAAAAATAAGTGACAACAGCAACAAAAATTACAATTATCAATTAAAGTTTGGCTATTACTCACCTCAAATAAATTGGAGGTTTCTGGAGATTCTAGCGGGGTAATAGACTCAGTTAGTGATGTATTAAAAGAACTTTCAATTAAGTTTACTTCAAGCTCTTCTAGCGAAAAAAACACAGATTGCACCGCGATTAAAATCATTATCACGTATGATATATATGGTTTAAAATATGACGGACGCATTAGGTTCATTGTTATCTAGTTCGCTTCAATCAGTCTGATAGTTCCCAAAGTCGTTGGGACTATGTTTAAATCTGAAACATGAGTAAACCCTGATTCAACCTCTAAAGAAGGAAGGACTCCATCTACATTATCTTTTGTAGTTTCAAAACCATCTAATAACTGAACGACAAAGAACAATATCCGTTGAAATATTGAAGTCGGCTTTCCCCAGTCAGCAATTAATAAAATGCCACCCGGTTTCAGTACCCGACGAATTTCAGTTAATGTCGCACGCTTAGTTGAACGGCTTAAGTGATGAAAAAACAAACTTGAAACTACGATATCAAAGGAATTATCACTAAAAGGCATTTCTTGTCCAAAGCCCTGTCTAAAAGAAATATTAAGATCCTTGCCTATAACTTTTTTCTGTGAAATATCTAAAGCGGTTTGGTCTGCATCTAAGCCTATTACGGTATATTTAGGTGATTTTTCAGCTATTAATTTTGTTAGCGTTCCGGTTCCACATCCAACATCAAGTAGGTTGTTTCCTTTGACGTTGGCAACTTTATCTACAATCAGTTTTTTAAAAAATGCTTCTCTCGTGGTGATAGCAACGAGGCTGTCATAAAAATTAGTTAACCAATGAAATCGTAATGGCGGAATGTAGGCATTGTTTTTCATAACTTCATTTCCCTTTAGCCGTTTGAAGCAGACTTAAACTAGCTATAAAGATGCTATTAATGGTTTTAAAATTTAAATAAATAGCCATGATGAATTTGTTTAATACTTTAGCTGTAAGATACGGCGAGCACCGTTTAAAACGACAACAGCAATAATCAAACCAATCACTAAATCTGGATAACGGCTGCTTGTTACTGTAACTAAAAAGCCAGCTAAGATTACCCCAACATTTGCAATAACGTCATTTGCGGAAAAAATCCAGCTTGCTTTCATATGAGCGCCGTCTTCTTTATTACCAAATATTAAAAATAGACAAGCAATGTTAGCGATTAGTGCTATTCCACCAAATATCATCATTAAAGAAGAGATCGGTTCACTACCGTAAACAAAGCGTCTTACGACTTCGCTCAAAGCACCTAGCGCTAGAATAACTTGAAGCACACCAGATATATGTGCCGCTCTAAGTTTCATGCTGATACTTTTACCTACCGAATAAATAGCCAAACCATACACAGCAGCATCAGCAAACATATCTAATGAGTCCGCAATTAGGCCAGCAGACTGTGCAATCAACCCAGCAATTACTTCTATAAAAAACATGACTCCATTAATGGCTAACAACCATTTTAGGGTTGATGCTTCTTTCATCTCATTTTTTTGGGCTAGATCTTTTGCTTTTGCAGCTTCGGTGCTGCAACTTTCTTTAGTTGATGCCAACTCTGCACCGAGATTGAGTTGTTGTAATTTTTTTGTTATCTCATCTAAATTTTCATCATGAAAAACCTTGACTAAACGGCTAGGAATATCAAATTGCAACCCAACTGAAGGCTCAATTGAGTCAAGTGCTAACCTAATCAATCTCTCTTCTGAAGGACAGTCCATTTGAGGTACTTTAAATGTACTGACAAACGCGCCACTATAGTTATCTAATTGTGTATCAATTTTTACATCTTCATTGGTAGAAGATGATTGACACTGACCACTACATTTTTCTGACATATTTAACATTCCGTAATAATATTAAAATAAGTATAAAATCTATAGTGGCTATAGAGTCAAATAAAAAATTATTTAATGTAAAAGCGTGGAAACTGAATTGAAAAGCTAGTTTAAGAAAATAGTTTCTGCTAGTATTTTAAATACTATATTTAACTGGTGATAACTTTGAACCTTAATGTTGTACTAAAAATGCTCTTGGTTATTTCGATTGTTTTACAATCGTTAACTGCTGTAGCATCCTCAACATCTGAGAATCACCAAATAGATATAGAGCACCTTCAAACTCAACATGATCATGCAGATGATCGAAATGTCTCAAATGATAATGTAGGTGATGAGCAGCATAATGAAAAAGATTGTCATCACTGCGGACATTGCAGTGGCAGCCACTTATCTTGGATTTTAGTCAGTAATTCAAATACCACGGGCAAACTAAACATTATCAATAAAACGCCTTATCAAATTGATCAAACAAGTACCTTTCTTGAAGCGATACTTCGTCCGCCTATTTCTTAATTAGATTAATTTTTAATGACCTATTTATCCTTTAATAATGGATAAAGGTTTCGTGTTTATTAATTTTAAAATTAAGAATTTTTATGTATATATATTTAAAAAATGCAGGTTTAGTCCTGTCTTTATGTATGGCTGTGAGTTTTTCAGTTGCCACTTATGCCAAACAGAAAAGTATTTCATGGCTAGATAGTCAAATAAATAAAGATCCCGAAGTTGTTGCGGCTAAAGAGTTACTTAATGCAAGTAATCATAGAGCCAAGAGCTTAACTAAAGCCGTATATAACCCAGAGCTTGAAGCAAGCTATGAAAAAGAGGGTGATTTTGATAATTATTCTATTGGTATCAGTCAAACGATTGATTTTTGGGATAAGCAATCAGCAAATAAAAGCATTGGTGAAATTGGTGTTTATGCAAACCAGCAACAATTGTTATCTCTACTCGATTCTAAAAAGGCTAACGCTTTAACTGCAATAGTTAATTGGCAAGCAGCAAAAAAGGTGGCTCAGTTACTTTCAGTAAGAGAAAATCAATTACAAACGCTCGTTGGAATTATTGAAGATAAGCGAAAAGCAGGACTTTTAGAGCCACTTGACGCTGAACTGGTTTATTTAAACTTGTCCCAAGTTTTCAGTGAAATATCTGAGTCGCAAATTGCTTTGAAAAATGCAGAGGTAAATGTTCAGGAGTTATTGCCTGATTGGACGCCTAATACTACCAATTTGTTTTCATTTACTTTTGGAGCAACAAACTATTCATTTAACTCTCAGTGGGTTGAGGAACATCCAAAAGTTAAACTCGCTAGAGCGCAATGGAAGATAAAACAATCTAAAGCTCAACTAACCACTATGGAATCTAAAGCCAATCCAACCATTGGAGTTAACGCAGGGAAAAGTGGAGATGAAGACTTGATTGGCGTGACTTTCTCAATGCCTTTAAATATCAGAAATAACTATTCAGATACTGTTAAAGCCGCTTATTCAGAAGCAATTGCAGCAGAGGCTAACTTTCGGTCGGTTTATCGAAAGCAGTCATTTGAAGCAAAAGCTAATTATGAATCGCTTATTGTCAGTAAAAAATATTATGAGCAATGGCAAAAACTGACAAAAGGCAGATTAGATAGCAGCGAAAACTTATTAAATAAGCGCTGGGAAGCTGGTGACATTAATACTTCTGACTACTTACTTGCATTAAATCAACGTGCGGAAGGGCTTCATGCAGGAATACGTTTGGAAAATCAATTCAAGCTTGCAGAAATATCCTTCATTTTAAGTATGGGTCAGTTATCCAAATTTGAGATTTGAGCGCTTTGTTTTTTCAGTAGCGAAAAACGAAATCTTAAATTTATTAAAAATATAGGTTACAAAAATGAATACAGTAATTAGTAAAAAATTTTTAGCCGTAGTAATTAGCTGCCTGTTAGTTGGGTTTACTACAAATCATGATGCTTTTGCACAGTCGTCAGATGGAACTGGTTCTGTCACAAACGTTTCGAAACAAGAAGAAAAAGAACATCAAGATGAGCATGAACACGAAAAGGGAC
This sequence comes from Pseudoalteromonas sp. 2CM36K, assembly GCF_023161865.1. Classification (NCBI taxonomy): domain Bacteria; kingdom Pseudomonadati; phylum Pseudomonadota; class Gammaproteobacteria; order Alteromonadales; family Pseudoalteromonadaceae; genus Pseudoalteromonas; species Pseudoalteromonas sp. 2CM36K. The sequence continues at coordinate 6,078 of NZ_JALNTK010000002.1, read as the reverse complement.
ATGAAGAAGATAAAGGTGACCATGACGAGCACGGCCATGAAGGTGGTAATAAAGAGGGAGAAGAAGGACATGAAGAAGGTATCACTATTGATCCAAAGAAGATGTCGCTTGCTAACATTAAAGTGGAAAGTGTTAAGCCTGAATATCAATTTAGCTCCGTATATGCACCTGGCGAAATAAAAGCTAATGGCTATAAAAGTTATGTGGTATCACCACGTACAGAGTCAGTCATTATCAGTCGCCATGCAGCGCTTGGCGAGTATGTAGAAATAGGTCAGAAGTTAGTTACATTATTTAGTGAAGCAATGGCACAAGCACAAGCTGACTATTTAATCGCTTCAACCGAATGGCAACGTGTAAAAAAGCTGGGTAATAAGACGGTGAGTGAAAGTCGATTATTACAAGCTGAAACAACATACAATGCGAGCTATGGCAAGCTCATTGCTTTAGGGTTAACTGAAAAAGCAATAAATGGTATTTCTAACAAAGACATTAAAGCATTTGGACAATATGCATTAACGGCGCACCGTGAAGGTGTCGTGCTTCAAGACGACTTTATCCAAGGGCAACGTGTTGATGCTGGGGATTCAGTCATGTTGTTAGCTGATGAAAAACAACTATGGGTTGAAGCAAAAGTTTCTCCAAATAAAAAGCTAAATTTATCAATTGATTCTCCTGCGGTACTTAAATTAGAAGGCCAGAGTTACAATGCCAAAGTTATCCAAGAAGCCCATACAATTGATCCCGTAACTCGTACAAGAATTATTAGATTGGGGGTACAGAATGCTGATGATAACCTTCATTCAGGTATGTTTGTAAAAGTTTACTTTCAGTTTGCCACAAAGCAGAAAGTGATGGCTGTGCCAGAAGAAGCATTGATCCGCAGCGCAGATGGTGATTGGACCGTATTTGTCGAAGACCACCCTGGAGAATTTAAAGCTGTAGAAGTAGAACTAGGCCGAGCCTTAGGTGATTTTAGGGAAATCATTGGCCTTGATAGTGGGACGCGAATTGTAACCAAAGGCGCATTTTTTGTTGCTTCTGAAATCGCTAAAGGCGGATTTGATCCGCATAACCACTAAGGAGCAAGACTATGTTTAATAAAATAATAGATTGGTCTGTTAATAATAGACTCCTGATTTTGATTGCGCTGTTTGCCACAATTGTCGGCGCAATTATGGTTATACCAAAACTAAATTTAGATGCCTTTCCTGATGTTACTAATGTTCAAGTTGCTGTAAATACTGAAGCGCCAGGACTAGCTGCTGAAGAAGTTGAACAACTCATTACGTACCCCATTGAAGCGGTCATGTATGCCTTACCTGATGTAGAACAAGTGCGCTCAATTTCTAAAACAGGCTTGTCTGGCGTCACGGTTGTTTTCAAAGAAGGCACCGACATTTACTTTGCAAGACAACTTGTATTTGAGCGTCTTCAAGCCGCAAAAGAACTGATACCAGAAGGTGTCGGCACACCCGAAATGGGGCCAAACACCTCAGGGCTAGGCCAAGTATTTCAGTACCTTCTTATTTCAGATAAAGATGCAGGCTATGATGCTATGGCACTCAGGAGTCTCAATGATTGGGTAGTAAAATTACTCGTTATGCCTGTCGATGGTGTTACTGATGTACTCTCCTTTGGAGGTATTGTTAGGCAGTACCAAGTAAATGTAGATCCATCTAAGCTTCTTTCTTATAACCTAACGCAAGAAGACGTTGTTGGTGCCCTAGATAACAACAATGCCAATGTTGGCGGATGGTATATGAACCGTGGGCAAGAGCAGCTTGTTATTAGAGGTGCAGGTTGGTTTGAAAGTGGTGACGCTGGTATTAGTAATATCAAACAAGTTCCCGTCAAAACAGTTGATGGGACAGTTGTGACGGTTTCGGATATTGCTAAAGTTGAAATGGGCAGTGAAATTCGTCAAGGTGCTGTCACAATGACGCGCAAAACCGAAAACGGTAAAGTCGAAAATTTAGGTGAAGTTGTCTCTGGCATTGTCTTAAAACGCATGGGGTCTAATACTAAAGCCACCATTGATGGTATCAATGCAAGAATCCCATTGATTAATCAAGCATTGCCTAAAGGTGTTCGCTTTGAACCATTTTATGATCAGGCTGATTTGATTGAAAAAGCCGTTGATACAGTAGTTGATGCACTATTACTAGCATTTATTTTCATCTGTATTGTATTAGCACTATTTTTAATGAATATACGTGCAACCTTCCTTGTCCTAATATCTATTCCAATTTCAATTGGTATCGCGTTAATGATCATGGCTTGGTGGGGCATTTCTGCAAACCTTATGTCATTGGGTGGCATTGCCGTAGCCATTGGTATGCTAGTTGATGGTTCAGTCGTGATGGTTGAAAACATGTTTAAGCATTTAAATAGACCAGACTCTACCCATTTAAAAACTGTAAAAGAAAGAGTGCCTAGTGCTGATACTGATCCACATGATGTAGAACAAGATGAGCATGGTATTAAGTTACGTCTTCAAAATGCGGGTAAAGAAGTGGCTCGTCCCGTATTTTTTGCAGCTTCTATTATTTTAGTCGTATTTACGCCTTTATTTAGCTTTGAAGGTGTTGAGGCAAAGTTATTTCAACCTATGGCAATAAGCATCATTTTAGCTGTTATATCTGCTATTGTGGTTGCGTTGTTTGTTGTACCCGCTTTAGCTACTTATTTATTTAAGTCAGGTGTAAAAGAGAGGGAAAGCTTTGTTCTTAGGCCATTAGACAAACTCTACAGAAAAGGGCTTACATTCGCACTAAAACGCACCAAATTAGTCATTTCAGCCGCACTTATATTAGTTTTCTCTGCCTTTGCATTAGTTCCATTAATTGGTACTGAATTTGTACCTGAGTTAGAAGAAGGGACGATAAACTTAAGAGCAACGCTTGCACCTTCTTCCAGTTTAGATACCGCGCTCACTGTGGCACCAATTCTAGAAGAAAAACTAATGGCTTTCCCTGAAGTAACCTATGCATTAAGCCGAATTGGTCGAGCAGAAATAGGTGGAGACCCAGAGCCTGTGAATAACATCGAAATTTACATAGGGTTGAAGCCTGTTTCTGAGTGGACCAGTGCATCTAATCGATATGAACTTCAAGGAAAAATGGAGAGATCTTTAGAAGAATTCCCTGGGTTGCTACTCAACTTTTCTCAACCTATTGCGACTCGTGTCGATGAGCTACTATCTGGTGTTAAGGCTCAGTTGGCGATAAAGTTGTTTGGGCCTGAACTTGAGGTACTGGCGGCTAAAGGTCAAGAAATAGAAACAGCAATTAAAAACATTGAAGGTGCAAGGGATGTTGCATTGGAGCAAATTGCTGGTGAAGCGCAATTGGTGATAAGTCCTAACAGGCAAGAACTATCACGCTTTGGATTGTCTGTGAGTGACATAATGGAGGTTGTGCGTGATGGTATTGGTGGTGTTGAAGCCGGACAAATAATCAATGGTAATGAACGTTATGATATTTACGTTCGCATAGAGGAAGAGTACCGAAGTAACAAAGAAGCTATTGCTGATATTCGGCTTCAATCACCTACTGGTGCTTGGGTGCGGCTGGGTGACGTAGCCTCAGTCTCATTTGAGTCAGGCCCACCACAAGTTAGACGCGATGATGTACAACGAAGAGTCGTTATCCAAGCAAATGTACAAAATCGAGATATGGGAAGCGTGGTTGCCGATATCAGAACGGTAATTGCTGAAAAGGTTGACTTACCTTCAGGTTATTCTGTTTCGATTGGCGGCCAGTTCGAAAGTCAAAAACGTGCTCAAAATAGGTTAGCTATAGTTGTACCTTTATCGTTAGCACTAATCGCACTACTACTTTACTTTGCCTTTGGTTCTGTTGGTCAAGCTATGCTGATATTGGTCAACGTGCCGCTTGCTGTAATTGGCGGAGTTTTCTCCTTATATTTATCTGGACAATACTTGTCTGTACCAAGCTCCGTTGGCTTTATTACCTTATTTGGTGTAGCGGTATTGAATGGGGTCGTTATGGTAGAAAGTATCAACCAACGTATTAAAGACGGTCTAGAAGCATCTAAAGCCGTTTTTGAAGGCGCTACTTCAAGATTAAGACCTGTACTTATGACTGCTATAACATCAGCTTTAGGTTTGATACCGATGTTAATGTCTAATGGTGTTGGTGCAGAAATACAGCGCCCATTAGCGAGTGTTATTGTTGGCGGCTTGGTAACTGCAACACTGTTAACATTATTTGTTTTACCTGTTTTATATCGCTGGTTTTCAGAGAAAAAAATAAAAGAGCTATCCAGATAAAATTACTGTGAACTCTAACCCCACGCTAAAGTCACGTTTAGCGTGGGGTTATTGAGTAGATGAACGAAAAGAAAGATTAGATTTAACAATAAACTAATAGTCATGACTGCTTTGTCGGAATATTTGTCGTTAAACAGGCCAAAGCTAACTTCCGCTTTCGTATCTTTGCAGTCTTAATCTCTATGTGTCTCAAGGTCGGCTTATGGCACAGAGCAGACCGCCGGTAATTATTGAGTGATGCAATCCACGGCTATAACTGCCCATGAATACAAGTTCTTTATGTAATGAAAAATAAAGATGCGCTGTTGCTACTCCGCAAAGCATCGGCCTAAATAAACTCTACCTCGAAGTAAACCGATTAGCTTTCGTATAACAGATAGGCAAATTATCAATTCAAATCACTTACTGTAATAGATGTTTTCAAGCGATTTCTCGTTGTTTAAGAAATTTACCTAATAAAAAACATAATTATTTTTAGAGTGTAATTTAGTTAATAAATCTCAATTTAAGTGCCATATTTCATTATAAATCAATAAGTTCTCAACGCGCCGTGAATTCTCGATTTAAGTGGCACTGATCAGTAGGCCAGACATTCTGGCCTTTTTATATTTCTAAATACGAATGTTAACACCAGTACTTTTGTCTTGCATGATAGACATAGCTGATTCTAACATCTTCAAAGTAGTCTCGTCATTGCGTGACAGTGCGCCTTGGATGCCATCACGCGTTTTTTGAATGAAGTTATATCGTGTTTCATCACTGTGTGCACCTGCCAGTTCGCCTCCATTTACGGGTATTTTCATAGTCATAGCCATGAAAGGCCTGCCGTCATCGAGAGACATTTCTCCATTGCGGATTTGAGTGTTGGCCCAGTCCCGCATTTCTTGCCGGGTCATACTAGTGAAATCCGCCTGTTTTGTGCTGCTGTCAGTCTTATCATTGTCTGTTTGTGCTGCTGTTAATGCAGCCGAAAATGACGTTGAGGCCTCTGTTGAAGGCTTGGTACGCTGGTTCCCATTAAAATAATGTACGTTTGCATCAACTCGCATAGGTTCTTTTCCTTAGTATGATCGTATGAGTGATATTAACTGCAAAACCTGCGCCATAATTATACACTTATAGTCTTTTGAAAACGCCTTTAAAAAGTTTATTTAAATTAAGTTGTTGAAGGTAATTCATCGTAAAGTGAAAAGCTTAATACAGAGGTGTTGGACGGCAAAGGCTTTCCGGTAACTGGAATATTTACTAATAGGCTTGGCTCATAGGCCTTAAATTATTCAGGATAAAGCCTAATAAAAGAAGGTTTTGAAATAAGCAATATTAAAGTGAAATATTGGGATCGAGATTGATACAAAGATGAGGGATATAGAAATCAATATCCATTTCAATTTTTTGATTTCTTTTAAGTGATTTGCATTTTTAAGCGATTCATTTAGCCGCTGAATATTTAGTTCAACTTCGTGTACAGTCTCCTGAGAGACGAGCGCTAAATCTTTAATACTATCAACAGAGCTTTTTAAGTTTTTCTCTGTTGCTAGTATATGAGTATCAACGCTCTTAATTTCCAGTGATTTCTTCACATATTCAGATAAAGAAATACCTTCCTTTTGCGCCTCACTACTTAAAGACTCTTTTAATTTATCGTCAATTCGGATGCTTAGAATAGCCATTCTAAAATACCTCTGATGTATACGGGTGTAAACAAAGTGAATCGCCCCGAGTTCATCGGAGACCAGTTTGTTTAAGTCAGGCCACTTTACCTGACTCGTTTAAATTATCATAGT